>JAOACF010000038.1 GCA_026417995.1 Negativicutes bacterium | reverse complement strand
ATCCCAGCGTGGTATTGATGTCGTTGGTCGGTGACGTAAATCCCGGCACCAGTCCCAGCCAGTTGGCCAGCAAAAGAAACATAAACAGCGTGATTAAAAGCGGCGCGATTTTTTTGCCTTTGGGGCCAATGCTTGATTCAATCTGGTCGAGCAGACCGACGACGATGAGTTCCACAAAATTCTGCCATTTGCTGTGAGGAACGACGGCGAGATTGCGGGTGGCCAAGAAGGCGATCAGCAGCACGATAGCCATTGTCAGCCAGGTCATGTACAGCGTGTCCAAGTTAAAGGCAAGGCCGGCAAAGTGGCCCAGTTTATGCGCGCCAATATGTGATGCTCCATGATCCATATTTTCACCCCTTTCAGCCTGAGCTAGCCATTATAAATCGAGCTGCGGAAGAGTTTGACAACGGCGCCGAAAATCCAGATAGCCTGGAGCGAAAAAAACCCGGCCAAAGCGGCCAAAAAACTGATATCCGGCACAAGCGCCGAAATTATAAATACGAGTACAATTAAGCTGAGCCGCACCAGCCAGCCGGCTTGCACATATGCAGCCCCCATTGGCGGAGACATTTGCGCGCAGCGGCTTACCTGATGGTAAAGGTGGAAAAAGCACAGCAGCGCAGCCAAATTGCCTATCGCCAGCCCGTTGCCGACAGTAGGGCGGCCGGACGCATAGGCCAAAGCCGAACTGATTATGCCCCAGAACACAAGATACAAGAGGTTTTGCTTAAACGCGGCGGCGTATTCCTGCATTGTTAGCCATTCCCCGAGATCCGCTTATAAATCGACCAAAAACCGGCCATAACGCCCAGCAGCGTCCCAGCCAGCGTACCCCAAGGCGACATGTTAAGCCACCCGTCAACAAGGCGGCCGGCGAACAAACCAACGCCGACATTGACAACCAGGCTGATGCCGATTGTTCCGACCAGGCTCAGCGCATTGAGCACTTGTTTTTTCCCGTTTCCTTGTTCCGGCATATGTACCTCTTAAATCACTCTTAGCGATTATATTATGCCTGAGGGTGCGCAGTTTCATGAAAAATGCCGCCAACAAAAAAACACCTAAAAGTTTATTCTGCTTGCGCAAAACAAACCGAGGTGCATGCCTACTAATTATCTCAGGCCGAAAAAGGCGCAAGACCGTAAGCTACCTTGTTTGCAACATTTTACTTCTAGCCGAAGCGCGCTTCGTACTGTCTGCATTGGCAGTAATAGCAGCCATATTCTGGCGTACTAGAAGTATTATTCGTTAAATGCATTGTGATTCCTGCATGCAAAGCTAAGAAAATATGAAATATTTGTTTATAAATATAGTATATTGATAAATCAGACAAAGAGCAACGATTTTTGTGAAAAAAAGCGCAAGTTGATAAAAGTATTCCTTGACATATGCAACAATGAATACTAAAATCTGAATTAAAAAAATATTATTTGCAGAATATGCTACAAGGGGAGTAGCCATTCAGCGGCGTCGTCAAGACAGGCTTATAGCCTCGGTGCCGTTGGCAACCGGTGGTTGGTTGCTGGCAAGACCTTGCCTTCAGGAAAGGCAAGGTTTTTATTGTTATCAGGCGGCTTTTTGAAATGGAGGGTCTTTTGCATGAATTGGCCCAAAATCATCGGCTATGTGGGAATTACCTCCATCGCAGTTTCCATTGTTGCGCAATTCGCTGCCAAAATCGTACCCGAAGCCAATACGGAGGCGCAAATACAGGATATGCTGCGCTGGGCAGGATATCTATGGGCTTATGCCGCCTTTATCATGGGCATTGTGCTGCTGAAGGCAACCAGGCGCTTCAGCGAAATTGTCTGGAGCCTTTTGGTAAGCGCCCTGTGCCTTGTCACCCCGCTCAGCTTTCTGGCAGCGATCGCCTATTTTGTCCGCGCCTATGCCATCCTGGACGGCACCGATTGGAAACTCCCTTTTTAACCCCTGCGCGGCAGTGTTAAAATTGCCCTCACGGCGCAATTTTTTGCTGAATAATCTCTGTAGAACACGCATACTCAATTAGGCAAAGCAGCATGCTGCTTTGCCGCGGGAATGCCGCTACAGCAAAAGGAGGATGCAGATGAAACAAGAATGGTATCAATTATCCCTGAAACAAACGGCGGAAGCGCTTGGCTCCGACCCCAGCTCCGGGCTGACTGCCGCCGAGGCGGCCAAACGGCTGGCCGCCAACGGCCCCAATGAGTTGCGGGAAAAACAGCGGGAGACGCTCCTGCAAAAGTTTATTAACCAGTTCAAGGACTTTTTGGTTTTGATTTTAATTGCCGCCAGCATAGTTTCGGCGCTTGTCGG
This sequence comes from Negativicutes bacterium, assembly GCA_026417995.1. Classification (GTDB taxonomy): domain Bacteria; phylum Bacillota; class Negativicutes; order Sporomusales; family JAOACF01; genus JAOACF01. Next base: position 19,670 of record JAOACF010000038.1, on the reverse strand, counting down.
CGAGATTGCCGACTCAGTGGTCATTATCGCCATTGTTATCCTCAACGCCGCCCTGGGCGTCTTCCAGGAGGCGAAAGCCGAGAAGGCGCTCGAAGCGCTTAAGCGCATGGCCGCTCCCAACTCGAAGGTCATCCGCGACGGCAACCTGCTCACCGTTCCTTCCCGCGAACTGGTTGTCGGCGACGTGGTAATCTTGGAAGCTGGCGATTATGTGCCGGCGGACGTCCGCATTCTCGAAGCGATCAATCTCAAGGTGGAAGAAGCGTCGCTGACCGGCGAATCGGTGCCGGTGGAAAAAAACGCCGCAGTGATCGAAGGCGACGTACCGTTAGGCGACCGGCACAACATGGGCTTCATGAGCACTATTGTGACCTACGGACGCGGCAAAGGCATGGTCATCGGCACAGGCATGCAAACCGAGATTGGCAAAATCGCCGAAATGCTGCAGTCGTATGAAGAAGAACAAACCCCCCTGCAGCGCAAGCTGGAGGAGTTCGGCAAGTATCTGGGAACGCTGTGCCTGGTTGTCTGCGCCATTGTTTTCGCGCTCGGCATCTACAACGGCTACCGGGACGGCACGCTCTCAATGTCGGAGATCCAGCTCCTGTTGATGACGGCCATCAGTCTGGCGGTAGCGGCAATCCCGGAAGGCCTGCCGGCTGTAGTCACCATTGTCCTGGCGCTGGGCATGCAGCGCATGGTTAAGAAGAATTCAATTGTCAAGAAGCTGCACGCGGTAGAAACGCTAGGCAGCACGACGGTGATCTGTTCCGACAAAACGGGTACGCTCACCCAGAATCAGATGACAGTTGTGAAGGCTTTCGCCGGCGACGCAATGTATGACGTGTCCGGCGAAGGCTATAACCCGCAGGGAAGCTTCAGCCTTGGCGGCCAGCCTGTCGCAGTGCAGGATCGCCGTGAACTCGATATGCTGCTGCGCGGCGCGGTGCTCTGCAATGACGCCAAACTGCGCCACACTCCCGCGGAAAGCAAACCCTATTCAATCATCGGCGACCCGACAGAGGGTGCGCTGATCGTAGCCGGCGCCAAGGGCGGCTATGACCGCGAAGCGGCGAATGGCAAATTCCCCCGCCTGCAGGAAATCCCCTTTGATTCCAACCGCAAGATGATGACCACATTCCACCGCGGGGACAACGGCAAAATCATCGCTTTTGTCAAAGGCGCTCCCGACATTCTGCTCAGCCGCTGCACCGCCATTGCCGCCGCAGGTGGAGTGCGTCACTTAACCCCAAACGACATTGAAACTATCGGTAAAGCCAATTCGACTATGGCCTCGGAAGCGCTGCGCGTGCTGGCCGTCGGCTACCGCGAGTTTCAGGAAGTGCCCGCGTCGCTGGAGGCGGAAGCTATTGAAACCGACTTGGTATTCATCGGCTTGTTAGGCATGATCGACCCGCCGCGCAATGAGGCGCGCGAAGCGGTCAAAATTTGCGCCATGGCCGGCATCCGTCCGATTATGATCACCGGCGACCATCCCGATACTGCTTTTGCCATCGCCCGCGATCTGGGCATTGCGCAGGACTGCAGCCAGGTAATCACCGGGCAGACGCTGGATAGCATGGCAAAAGAAGACCTGCAGGCTGCGGTGAAATCGACCAACGTCTTCGCCCGGGTGTCGCCCGAACATAAGGTTGCCATTGTCGACGCCTTGAAGAGCAATCACGAAATTGCCGCCATGACCGGTGACGGCGTCAATGACGCCCCGGCCTTGAAGCGCGCGGATATCGGCGTGGCCATGGGCATCACCGGTACCGACGTGACCAAAGAAACGGCTGACATGGTTCTGACTGATGATAACTTCGCCAGCATCGTGGCTGCTGTGGAAGAGGGCCGGGTCATTTTCACCAACATCCGCAAATTTGTCTTCTTCCTGCTGTCGTGCAACGTCGCCGAAATTTTAGTCATCTTTGTCGCCATGCTGCTGGGCTGGGCGGTTCCCCTCCTACCCATCCAGCTCTTGTGGCTCAACCTGGTCACCGACGCCTTCCCGGCGCTCGCGCTCGGCATGGAGAAGAAAGAGCCCGACGTCATGGAGGTTAAGCCGCGCGATCCGAAAGAGCCGCTGCTTAACAAGAATATGCTCATCATGATCGGCATTCAGAGCTCCGTGATCATGATTGCCGTGCTCGGCGCCTTTAAATACGCCTTGCTCAATTACAACGGCGACCTCACTATTGCTCGGACCTTCGCTTTCGTAACCCTGATTTCGAGCGAACTCTTGCGGGCATACTCCACGCGTTCGGAACATTTCTCCGCCTTCAGCATCGGGTTCTTCAGCAACAAGTATATGAATATGGGCGTGGCGGTTTCCTTTGCGCTGCTGCTGCTGTCGCTGTATGGACCGCTCCAGCCTGTCTTCAAGACCTATACGCTCGGTCTTAATGAATGGGGCATTATCGCCGGTTTTGCCACATTGCCCTTCATCGCCGGCGAATTGGGCAAAAAGCTGCTCGATGTCAGCGGCACAAGCCAAAAACAGTCAGCATGCACTCTCAACAGTTAAATTTAGCCGGATAGGAAATACGGACACAGGGCATTGGCCTTGTGTCCGTTTCTCATTATGCTTCGCAAACATATTGTTCAGGCGCGTCGACCACCCGTCCGCTGCGCCACAAAATATACCGGACGATACGCCGGGCGGCTTGTCCGTCGCCGTAGGGGTTGCAGGCATTGGCCATGCGCTCGTATTCTGCGCGGTCGCAGAGAAGCCGCCTGGTTTCGGTGTACACCCGCTCGCGCGCGGTGCCAATCAGTTTGACAGTTCCGGCCGCAACCGCTTCCGGCCGCTCAGTGGTATCGCGCAGCACCAGTACCGGTTTGCCCAGCGAGGGCGCTTCTTCCTGAATGCCGCCAGAGTCAGTCAGCACCAGGCAGGATTTGGCTAAGAGATTGGCAAACGGCTGATAGTCGAGGGGGTCAATCAGGTGAATGCGGTCGCGTCCGCCCAGCTCGGCATTCACGACTTCACGCACTTTGGGGTTCTTATGTACCGGGAAAACCACTTCCACATCGGGAAACTCGGCGACAATATCGCCAAGCGCCTGGTATACCTGGCGCATGGGTTCGCCCAGATTTTCGCGGCGGTGCGTGGTCACCAGAATAACCCGTTTGCCGGTATAATCAATATTGCGGAGGAGCGGATCGGAAAATCGGTACGCGCTGTTCACGGTCGCCATCAACGCGTCAATGACCGTGTTGCCGGTAACAAAGATGGTCTCGGGCGTTACCGCTTCGGCGATTAGGTTGTCGCGCGCCGTAGCGGTCGGCGCAAAATGAATGTCGGTCAGCGCCCCGGTGAGCTTGCGGTTCATCTCCTCGGGATAGGGAGAGTATTTATTGCCTGTGCGGAGGCCTGCCTCGACGTGGCCCACCGCAATTTGATGATAAAAAGCAGACAGCGCCCCGGCAAAGGTGGTGGTCGTATCGCCGTGCACCAGGACCAAATCGGGCCGCTCCTGCACCAGCGCCCCGTTCAGCCCCTGCATGGCCCGGCAGGTTATGTCAAATAAAGTCTGGCCCTGTGACATGATATCCAGGTCATAATCAGGGGTAATGCCGAACAGCTCCAGCACTTGATCAAGCATCTCGCGGTGCTGCGCCGTAACGGCCACGATTGGCCGGATGTGCTCAGGATATTTGGCCAGTTCTAAAACTACAGGCGCCATTTTGATCGCTTCGGGTCGAGTGCCGAAAATGGTCATGACTTTCAACTTTTGCAATTTCGTCATCTCCTGCTAGACGGCAGTTGATAAGCGTCGCCTAGCTTTGTCACCTGCGCCGCTCGCATCCTCAACGTACAAAAGTACGCCTCCGGTGCTGCGCAGCTTGGTTTCGCGCTATGCTCGCTTCTGAACTGCCGCTTACATTGCTATCCTATGTAAAAACAGGCGGGCCTAAGGCCCGCCCTTTTATGCGCTGCATGCTGCTCAGTGGCTCTCAGCCGATTTGGCATCCTTGAGAACACCGATTTTTTTTGCGCCGAAGAAGGCTGCCGCCAGGAGCAGCACCACAATCATCACGCCATACGTTTTATTTACCTCGGTCAGAGCGATAGCGCTAAGGCCCAGGCAACCGCTGATCACGTACATGAGCAGCACCGCCTGTTTTTGCGTCAGGCCCATTTCCAGCAACCTATGGTGGAGATGACCCTTGTCCGGCTTAAAAATCGGACGTCCGTGCGAATAACGGCGGATGATGGCAAACGCCGTATCCATAATCGGCAGTCCCAAAGCGACGATCGGCACAACCAGCGCTATGGTAGCCGCGCTTTTTACCGTGCCAAGCGCCGATATCGCGGCCAGCATATACCCTAGGAACATGCTGCCGGTATCACCCATAAAAATCTTGGCCGGATTGAAGTTGTGCTGGAGAAAGCCCAGCGCGCTGCCGGCCAGCGCAGCCGTCAAAATCGCCACAATCCACAGGTGCTGCTGCAAAGCTACCAGCAGGATGGTAATCGCGGCAATCGTCGATACCCCCGCCGCCAGTCCGTCCAAACCGTCGATCAAGTTCACGGTATTTGTCAGGCTAACCACCCACAACACGGTGAGCGGCGTCGACAGATAGTCGAGATAAATCATATCGCCAAACGGGTTGGTCAGCCATTCGATGCGAACGCCAAAGAGAATAAGCACCATCGCGGCCAAAATTTGACCAAACAGCTTGGTTTTGGCCGCGAGCTGCTTCATATCATCAATGATGCCAATAACAAGGATAACCGTCCCGCCTAAGAGCAGGCCGGCGACCTCGCGGCTGACATGCATGCTGGCAAGCACTGCCAGCACAAAACCGCAATATATAGCTAGCCCACCCATGCGCGGAATGGGCTCTTTATGCACTTTACGGGCGTCCGGCGCGTCCATCGCTCCGGCTTTAACGGCAATTTCCTTAACCTTCGGTGTCACGAGATAAGCTACAGCCAAAGCAATGGTGAATGCTACAACATACGTCTGCATCGTCGAACTACACCTCATTTCTAACGACAACCATAGTAAATTGGCACTGTATGTGCACTACACTATTTTACCTGTTGAAACAAGCATTGTCAAATTGCACTATTTCTTCGTTTTTCTTCATATATCTAGTTTTATCATTGTCTTGCCGGATATGCGCCCATTCGCATGAAATGCCGGATAAATTCGCGGCTATGCACAATATCCCTTGCGGCGCAGTTTGGCAATATGCTTTTCACTGAGCGCCTTAACATCAACGTCATATTTTTCGGCCATAATATACATCATGGTAAAACAGCACTGGGCGATGTCCAGAAGCTCCAGCGAACACTCGTGCAAAATCTCCTGGCCGGTGAGTTCCCGTTTTTCCCCCGACGCCCCCGACCGTTTGCCAAGGAACTGCGTCAACTCGCCCAATTCCTCCTGGATCTTGCACACGGTTTTTAACAGGGTAACCCCTTCGATGGCAAGGCGCGGCAAGTTCAGGTTTTTAAAATTGCCGCAGGTCGAAATTGCATAGCTGCGGCCGGTGTCATACCGGTACCCTTTGGCCGCCAGCTTAGCCAGATGGGCGCCGATCAGCTCATCCGGCTTCATGCCGTAGAAATCCTCCATGACAAAAATCATGGTAACGCACGTCTGGGCAACATCCAAAAGTTCCTCGGCCACGTCAGCCAGCAGCTTTTCACCTTCCGGGTCATAGCGGCGGCTTGCCGCCGGCAGGTCTTCGTACGGCAAAAAGCGCAGCACCGCCCGCGCCAGTTCGCCCGCCTCCTCGATCGCTTTAAGCAGCGTGGATTCAAGTGTTGGCGTAAGGTTATTCAGTTTTGGCAGATAAATTGCTTCAAACATTATCATTACCTTCCGCGCGTCCTTAGGTAAGATTTTAACACAAGCAGCCGCAGTTGTACACACAGCAGTGGTTTGCGCCGGGCGGCCGCGCTTTTTTGCAGGAAATTCGGCCAATGCCGGAGAATGATTTTTGTCTTAAAACTACCGCTAAATATTGATACGGGAGGAACATTGATTGGAAAAGGCGCTTTCAAGATTAAAGGTTATCGATGTCTCGCGGCTGTTAACCGGCCCTTACTGTACAATGCTGCTCGGCGACCTGGGGGCGGACATAATCAAGGTTGAAGTTCCCGGACGCGGTGACGACTCCCGCTTGTTCGGCCCCTTCGCCAACGGGGAAAGCGGCTATTTCATGACACTCAACCGCAATAAGCGCAGCATAACCCTCGACCTCAGAAGCGCTGACGGACAAGCCGTTTTTAAGGATCTGATCAAAGACGCCGACGTCCTTTTGGAAAACTTTACAGTAGGCACGATGGATGAGTGGGGATTGGGCTATGAGGCGCTTAGGCAAATCAACCCGCGGCTGATCTACGCCTCAATCACGGGCTTTGGCCAGTTTGGCCCGTACGCCCGCCGCGTGGCCTTTGACGCGATCGCCCAGGCAACGGGCGGCCTCATGAGCATCACCGGCTATCCCGATAATCCGCCCACCCGGGTCGGCACCTCCCTTGGGGATATCAACGCCGGCAATTTTACCGCCATCGGCATCTTGGCGGCGCTGTTTCAGCGCGAGCGTACCGGCCAGGGTCAGCGCCTCGATATTTCCATGCATGACTGTATCTTTGCCATTCTGGAAAACGCCGTCGTCCGCTACACGATCGGCGGGCAAAATCCCACCCGGATCGGCAGCCGTCATGCCAGCGTGGCGCCCTATGACGTATATATAGCGAAAGACGGTTTCGTCATTATCGCCTGCGCCAATGAGGCCACCTGGCAGCGCCTGTGCAAAGCTATGGGCAAAGAAGAACTTATCAAAGATGAACGTTTCCTGCTTAACGACAACCGGGCTACCAACATCAAGGAATTGAGCGATATCATCAATGGCTGGACCGCTTCGCTGACCATGGACGAAATTCTAGCCTTGCTGCAGCAGCATGCCGTACCGGGCGCTCCCATCCTGACCATTGCCGATCTGGCAAAAAATGAGCACATTAAGGCGCGCAACATGCTGGTGGAAGTTGACCACCCGGTGGCAGGCAAAGTGACCATCCCGGGCAACCCGATTAAATTAAGCGCCTCCCCCGATACCATCACAGCGCCTGCCCCGGTATTAGGCCAGCATACCGAAGAGGTGCTGCGGGAGATTGGCTATAGCGGCGAGAGGATCGCTCAGCTGAAGCAAAAGAAGGTGATATAAAAATGAAAATCCGGCGTGAGCCGGATTTTGTTTTTATTTGGTGAATTGCGGCAGCCATGTCGCCAGTTCCGGCATAACGGCCAGCAGGGCAATCAGCAGCGCCATGAGTATGCCGAACGGCAGCACGCCCTGCACGATTTCCTCCATCTTGGTATCGGGGCTGATCCCCTGGATAACGAACAAGTTCATGCCTACCGGCGGCGTAATCAGCGCCAGCTCCATGTTGACGACCAGCACGACGTTGAACCAGATCGGGTCGAAGCCGAGCTGCTGGATGATAGGATAAAGAATTGGCATTGTGATAAGCATAATCGATATGGTCTCAAGGAAACACCCCAAAAACAGCAGCAGTAAATTGATGCCGATAAAAATTACCCAGCGGTTGGCTTGCAACGTCGCCATGAACTCGGTTAACTGCTGGGGAATTTGCAGGACAGTCAGCATGAAGCCAAACAGCATCGCACCGACCATGATGGCAATAATCATGGTCGTTGTTTTGGTCGTATCCCGTAAAATAGTCGGCAGATCCCGCCAGGTGAGCGTGCGGTAAAGGCAAAAAGTAATGAACAGACTGTATACCGTACCTACTCCGGCGGCTTCCGTAGGCGTAAATATCCCGCTGTAGATGCCGCCGACGACAATGACGGGAAGCAAGAGCCCCCAGACGGAGTGTTTCAGCGCCGCCCAGCGTTCCTGCCAACTCGCCGCCGGCTGAGTCGGTTTTTTCCGCGCCATCCAGTATACCAGGCCGGTAAACAGCGCCGTTAACAGCAGTCCGGGCATGACGCCCGACATAAAGAGCTGCCCCACTGATTCGCCGGTAATCCCGCCATATAAAATCATCGGAATGCTTGGCGGGATGAGAATGCCTAGTGTTCCGCCCGCTGCGACCGAGCCGAGTACCAGCCGCTTGTCATAGTCGCGCGACAACATTTCCGGGATGGCCACCGCACCAATGGTAACGGCGGTAGCCACACTCGAACCGGAGATTGCGGCAAAAAGAGCGCAGGCCAGGATTGTAGCGATACCCAACCCGCCCGGCAGGTGCCGCAGCCACTTGCTGGCAACCTCGTAAAGATCGTTGCCGACTTTGCCGGAAAGCAGCACCTGGCTCATTAAGACATAGAGCGGGATTGCCGAAAACACGAAATCATCCAAAGTCTTAAAGGCAATAATCGGAACCTGGGCAAAAGCGGTTGTTCCGCCCATTAAAAGATACATCCCGGCCAGACCGGCAAGGCCGAGGCTGAATGCTACCGGCACGCCGGCGAGCAGCAGCAAAATGAGGAAAGCGAGAAACCCCCATATCATCTCGGCATTCCTCCCGTCCGTGAATTTTTTTCGTGCATCAGATCATTAACCGTATGAGCAAAATGTCTGGCAAGCTCAAGCAAAAGCAGCAGGAAGCCGACAGGCAGCGACAATTGCGGTATAAACAGCGGTATTCGCAGCGTACTGGGCGTAGTGCGGCCAAGCGCAAACGAATCAGCCATCATTCCCCAACTTTCAATAAAGAACACCACGCTGAACAGCATGCTAGCCAGAATGGCGGCAACTTCTAACTGCTTGGCGCGTTGGGGCGAAAGCTTACGGGTGAGCATATCCACCGTGATATGCTTGCCGTCGGCATAGGTGGCCGCCATACCGAGAAATCCGGCCGTAAGCACCAGGTAGACCGAAACCTCGATTGACCATTCGGTTGGAGCGTCAAAGGCAGCGCGCAGGAAAACCTCATAGGCAACGATAAGCGCAGTGGCAAAGATGCACAATCCGGCAAAAAAAGCGGTCAAAGCGGTGAGTGTGGCAATTATTCTGTCAAGAAGCTTCAGATAGTTCACGGGTATCTCCTCCTGCTCCAGCCCGGCTATTTTACCTGCTTGCAGATATCAATGAGCTGCTGACCGATTGCACCGGCTCTTTTGGCAAATATCGCCTGCACCGGCTCGGTAGCTTCTTGCCAGGCGGCTATTTCGCTTTCAGGCACGATGTATACTTCCATGCCTTTTTCTTGCAGCAATTTCAGCGTCCTTTCATCTTCGTTCTTCGTCTCGGCGCGAATCGCATCGCGCACCTCGTCGGCCGCCTGCTGGATAATTTTCTTCTGTTCGGCGCTCAGGCTGTTCCAGAACTTGAGGTTAACAGCCAGAACAAATTCCGGGAAGGCGTGGTTGGTTATCGTCAGATACTTGCTTACCTCATACATTTTGCGGTCATACATCGCAGTGGTACCGGAAGTCTGGCCGTCGATCGTGCCCCGCTGGAGCGCCATGTATACTTCGCCTGCTCCCATCGTAACCGGAGAACCGCCCAGGGCTTTAATTGTTTCCGCAGGAAGCTCGCCATAGCCGCGCAGCTTCAAGCCTTTAAAATCAGCCGGCCGCGTAAGCGGGCGCTTGTTATTGGCAAACTGAACGAAACCGTAATCCGCCCAAATCAGCGGCATAACGCCCTTTTTCTCCATCTCCCGGGCGAGCTTATCGCCAACGCCGCCGTCCAACGCTTTCTTCACGCGCTCATAACTGGGAAAAAGAAAGGGAACATCAAAGATTTCCATTGCCGGAATAACTGACGACCACATCGCCGCCGAGTTGAGCCCCATATCGACGCCGCCGGTCATGAGCGCATCATTCATGCTTTTATCATTATATAGTTGTCCGGATGGATAGATATTGATTTGGATCTTGCCCTGCGACTTTTCGCTCACCTTTTTGGCAAAACTCTCCATGCCGCGCGCCAGGTGATGATTGACCGGCAGGTTGTGGGCCAGTTTTACCGTGACTTTTTCCGGCGCGGCCGCTTTAGGAGCGTCTGCTCCCTTGCCGCCGCAGCCGGCGAAAAGTATGGCGGCAATTGTAATAAATAATACGGTCATGACTGCATTCTTACGGATGAACATTCGCGTTACCCCCCGTTAATCTGTATTTTTCTTCTAGCTTTTGGTATTCAGGCAAACCAATCAAGGCATTGAAGGCGTCAAAATCGAGCATTGCGTTTTGGCAGGCAGCCGTGGTGCCTGTTGCCTTAAGGCAGGCAAGCACTTTGTCGAATGCGGCGGCTAGCGTATACAGCGCCGTGCAAGGCCAGAAGACGATCTTAAAGCCCATCTGTTTGAGCGTCGCAGCCGGCAAACAGGGCGTCCGCCCGCCTTCAATCATATTCGCCACCAGCACCGCGTCCGGGAACTCCCGACCAATGCGTTCGAGTTCCCGTTCATTCTGCGGGGCCTCGATAAAAAGTGCTTCCGCTCCCGCTGCAAGGTATCGCTTGCCCCGCTCGACAGCGTCATCCAGGCCGTTTACCCCCCTGGCGTCCGTTCGGGCCATGATCAGCGTATCCGGGTCATAACGAGCCTCTACCGCCGCGCGAATCTTGAGCGCATGTTCGGCAGCCGGAATAACCTGCTTGCCCTGCATATGCCCGCAGCGTTTAGGCCATAACTGATCTTCCAGCAAAATGGCGGCCGCTCCCGCCCGTTCATACTCCCGGACGGTACGGCGGACGCTCAGAGCATTGCCGTACCCCGTATCGCCGTCGGCGATAAGCGGAATGCTCACTGCATCGCTGATAGTGCGCACTGCTGCTGCCATCTCGGTCAGCGACAGGTACCCCACATCAGGCTCTCCCAGTTTGGCGGCGGCAATGCTGTAGCCGCCCATAACCATCGCCGGAAACCCCGCTTTCTCAATCAACTTGGCCGTTAATGCATCATATGCGCCGGGAAGAATCAGAATGTCCGGCCCTGCCAGCAGCCGGCGCAGCCTGGCAGCTTTTGTCTCGCTCATTTCCCCCATCCTTATTCACCTCCACCAAAACGAAAAGCCCCTACCGACGGATTACTTCCATCGACAGGGGCGATTGTTCGCGGTACCACCCTACTTTATCTCTCAACTGACGCTGTCGCGTCCCCGGGTAACGACCGGCACGCCTTCGCCTAAGCACTATGCCTCAGCGAAGGGACTCCTGGGCGAGGTAGCGGCAGCAGCACGCACCGGCTCGCAGCATCCACCGGCTCTCTGCAGCGTTTTTTCGCTGCTGCTTTAACCCATTCATTGTCAGTAAAATATATAGTTGTAAATACAAAAAGACTCGCCAAAAAGCTTCCCAAGAAGAGAAACTTTCCGCAGAGTCTTTTATCCTCACGGTGTAATGCATCCCTGCATTTTGCATCGCTCGGTCCAGTCCCGGTATAACACGGCGGAACCCTAGATGCACTTTCTCGCACAATACTGTAACTTTGTATACATTATCCCAGACATAAGTCTATCTTGTCAAGCAGCATTTTGTCGTAACAAAACCTTTTTGCGGGCAAACTAAAGCCATGATCAAGGATTGGCTGTCCAAAACCATTTTCAAGAAAGAAATCCCGCGCTTCATGGAAACCCGGGTACTCCATAAAACCGGCGAGCTTCCCGGCGTGCTCACCGACGTCGGCATCATTGAAGACGGCAAAAACGCCATTCTTATCAGCGCCTATACTACACCGAAAAGAGGCAGCGAGCAAGGCAGCAATTTCATCGCCACTTCTTCCGCCAAAATTTACAATTTGCTGCGGGATAAAAACAGCGATACACCGCGTTAAAAAAAACAGGCCACTCACGGCCTGTTTTTTTTTACTGTCCAAAACAATCGCATTCTATGCCTGCTTCCATGATCAGATCAGCCGCCAGTTTGTCAGGATAGCCTTCGCGGTAGACAATACGCTTGATACCGGCGTTGATGATCATTTTGGTGCAGGCCGAGCAGGGCTGGTGAGTGCAGTATACGGTCGCCCCTTCAATGGCGACGCCGTGCAGCGCCGCCTGGATGATGGCGTTTTGCTCGGCGTGCATGCCCCGGCAGAGTTCATGCCGCTGCCCGGAGGGAATATGATTGGCCTCGCGCAGACAGCCGACCTCGGCGCAGTGGGCAAGAGCGCGCGGTGCGCCGTTATAGCCGCTGGTCAGCATGCGCTTGTCTTTGACGATAATAGCGCCGACCTGGCGGCGCATGCAGGTGGAACGGGTCGCCACCACCTGGCAGATATCCATGAAATATTTATCCCAAGAAGGCCTGGTCAAGGTGAATTCACTCCTCAGCAGCAGTCTAAAAAACAAGGCACACCAACATTATATCATGCATCGCCATTTTTATAACCGCCCCTGGCACCAAGCGGAGCGCCAGCGCCTGTGCGGCAATTATTTTCACCGCCGCTGTTTACCTTTTGGGCCAACGGAAATATAATTATACTCATATTATATCTTCCATACAGACCGAGGTGTACACAATGGATAATTACGCCGCATCCGAACTGTCACGACTGTTAATTTACCGCAATCTTCTAAGCGACAGTCTTGTGCATAAGCTGTCCGTCTTTTTGGCTGACGATTACCGCCACGAACTTCAGGCCGAGCTGATTGGCGGCTTTATGCAAAAAGCGGAGCAGCTCGGCCTCGCGGGCAATGCCTTGCAGAACTATTTTGTCTGGCTTATCGCCCGCGATGAGAATATCTTCAGCATACAGGCCGAGCGTCACCAGGGCAAGGTCGGCCCCAGCTTGGCCGCGGCCGCTGATCACGATATTCTTCTGCTCAAGCGGTTTATCCGCAGTCTGCAAACGCTCCCCGGCATGGAAATTCTCAGCGCGTTCACGCCGACCGCCGTCCGGAACCATCCCGGCTTAGCCGTCTTGCTCGCGCATTTTGCAAGCGATGCTTACAGCCCGGAGCAGACGCGCCGGCAGCTTATTGAACACTACGTCCGGTACGGCTGTGGCCAGACCGCCGGCTATCATGCCTTCCGCTGGCTTGCCGGCAAAGGGCTCGCCGGCATTCAATGCCCGGACGCCGTTACCCTTGACGACATTGTGGGCAATGCGCGGCAAAAGGAAGCGCTTCTGGCCAATACCGCCGCCTTCATAGCCGGCAGGCCCTGCAATAATGTGCTTCTCACCGGCGCGCGGGGAACCGGCAAGTCTTCTTTGGTCAAGGCCACAGCTAACCACTTCGCGCATGCCGGTCTCAGGCTGGTGGAGGTCGCCAAGCATGATCTGAAGGAGCTGTACGATATTCTTGCCGCCTTGCGCAATTCAGGCAAAAAATATATTTTGTTTTTGGATGACTTGTCTTTCGAAGAATACGAGGTTGACTACAAACATTTGAAATCACTGCTGGAAGGAGGTGTTGAAGCCCGCCCGGGCAATGTCCTGATTTACGCGACCTCCAACCGCCATCATCTGATCCGGGAAACGTGGGATGACCGGGGCAGCAATCCGCATGATATTCACCGGTTTGATACCGTGAATGAAAAACTGTCGCTGGCCGACCGTTTCGGCATTACCATTACCTTCTTTACCCCCGGCCAGGAAGAATATTTCCACATTGTCGAAACACTCGCCGCCCGCAACAATCTTCCGCTTTCATCTGCCGAACTTCGCTCGGAGGCGCTGCAATGGGAAATGAGCCATTCGGGCCGCTCCGGAAGGTCGGCGCAGCAGCTCATTTTGCACCTGTTGTCCCGGGCAGTCTAAGAAAAACCGCTGACGCTGTCCTTTTAGTGTTGTGTCATTGCGAACGAAGCCCCGCGGAGTGAGGCAATCTCGTCTTGAGATCGCCACGCTAGCGCTCGCGATAACACGAAACCTATACTTTCCTATATAGTAAAAAGGGAGCCTGCCCCTTTTCGCCGGAGGAGCTGACTATGCGCGTAAAAATCGAGGTAACCGGATTAGTGCAAGGAGTGGGTTTCCGCCCCTTCGTGTACCGGCTGGCCAAGCGGCTTAATCTGGCCGGCTTTGTGCTCAACCTGGACGGCCATGTGCAGATTGAAGCAGAGGGCGCCGCAGCCGCCGTTCAGGCTTTCGTGAGCGCGCTTGCGGCGGAAAGGCCGCCGCAGGCGATTATCAGCGAAATACGGGTAAAAACAGTCCCCGACTGCGGCGACAGCGACTTTCGCATTGTGGAAAGTGAAGCCGGCAAGACAGTTGCGCCGTTTGTCGCGCCTGACCTTGCGCTCTGCGCCGATTGCAGCCGCGAAATCCATACCAGCGGCAACCGGCGGGCGGGGTATGCCTTTACCAACTGCACCAACTGCGGGCCCCGTTATACGATTATCCGCCGCGTCCCGTATGATCGCCCGAATACAACGATGGCCGACTTCGTTATGTGCCCCGCCTGCCAGCGGGAATTTGACGATCCCGGCAACCGGCGCTTTCACGCCCAACCTAATGCCTGTCCGCAATGCGGACCGTCTTACCGCATTGTTGATGCCCGCGGCAACGAGCTTGCGCCCCCGGGACAAGACCCGCTAACGGCGGCAAGGAGCTTTATCGCAAGCGGCGCAATTGTTGCGATTAAGGGGATTGGCGGCTACCACCTGGCCTGTGACGCCCGCAATGAGGCCGCAGTTGCCAGGCTGCGCCGCCGCAAGCTGCGGGAAGAAAAACCGCTGGCCGTTATGTGCGGCAGCTTGGCAGCAGTCGCACAAATTTGCCTGGTATCTCCGGCCGAAGCGGAGCTTCTGTCCGGCGCCGCCCGCCCGATTGTGCTGCTGGATAAAAGTTCGGCCTATAACCTGGCGCCCAATGTCGCGCCCGGCAATCCGCGCCTTGGCGTCATGCTGCCGTATGCGCCCGTGCATGAGCTTTTGCTCGCCGCTGCTGACATCTGGGTTATGACCAGCGGCAATACCAGCGATGAACCCATCGCCTATCAGGATGAAGACGCCTTGATCCGGCTAAAAGATATCGCTGACGTTTTTTTGGTGCATAACCGCCCAATCCACCGGCGGGCTGACGATTCGGTCGCCCGGATTGTCAGAGGACTGCCTTACCTGCTGCGCCGCAGCCGCGGTTATGTGCCGGTGCCCGTCGCCCTGGAGCGCCCGGTTCCGCCGCTCCTAGCTTGCGGCGGGGAATTAAAAAGCACCTTCTGTCTGGCTGCGGGGCGTCAGGCTTTCTTGAGCGCCCATATTGGCGACCTGGAAAATAAAGAAACCTTTGACTATTACACCGGCTCGATTGACCACTACCGGCAGCTGTTGAATATCACGCCGGAACTGGTCGCCTGCGACCTGCACCCGGAGTATTTTTCCACCCGGTACGCACAAAGCCTCCCGCTGCCCAAGCTGGCTGTCCAGCATCATCATGCGCATATTGCCTCAGTCATGGCCGAACACCGCCTCGCCGGACCGGTAATCGGCGTTGCCTTTGACGGCACAGGCTACGGCACGGACGGTGCGCTGTGGGGCGGCGAATTTCTGGTGGCCGATTATCGGCAGTTTACGCGTGCGGCGCACTGCCGCTACCTGCCCCTGCCCGGCGGTGCCAAAGCTATTCGCGAGCCCTGGCGGCTGGCGCTGTGGCTGCTCTGCGAGCTGTCCGGCCCGGATTTAATTAACGCCGATCCGGCGTTCGTAAATGCTCTGCCGCCGGACTGGCCGATAATTCTCCGGGCGGCGACTAAAGGCATTAACTCCCCGCTCACCTCCAGCGCCGGCAGACTGTTCGACGCTGCCGCCGCATTGCTGGGGATAAGGCGCGTGAGCCGTTACGAAGGGCAGGCGGCGATCGAACTCGAACTGGCGGCGGGAACGGCATCTGGCGCGCTGCTGCCCTACACGCTCACCAAAGGACACCCTTATCAACTTGACTTTTTGCCGGCTTTTGCCGCGCTTTTGGCACGCGGCCGGCAAGGCTTTGACCGCGGCTTTTGGGCCGCTTCCTTCCATACGACGATGGCAGCGGCCATCGTCGAAACGGTACGCGCCATCAGCGCCGATACCGGCATCCGGACAGCGGCGCTCAGCGGCGGCGTTTTTCAAAACCTGCGGCTGCTGGAAGAAACAATTGCTCTGCTGGAAAGGCATGGCTTCACTGTTTACCTTCATCGCCAAGTCCCGCCCAATGACGGCGGCCTGGCGTTAGGACAAGCGGCTATAGCCGCAGCGCAGTAGCAGAAAAACCGCCAACGCGGTACCTTTAGTCTTGCGTCATTTTAAGCCAAGCCCGGCGGAGTGAAGCATCTCGGCTTGCAATCGCCACACTAATGCTGGTGATGAATTGAAACTTATAATTTCCCGATAACGAAAAAGGGGGACGGTTCGCGAACTGTCCCCTTTAAGTTGCATTATTTTGTGCCAAAGATGCGGTCGCCGGCATCGCCTAAGCCGGGTACGATGTAGCCGTGGTCGTTGAGGCGCTCGTCGACGGCGGCGGCGTAGATTTCGACGTCCGGATGACGCTCGTTTACGAGATGTACGCCCTCCGGCGCAGCGACAAGACACATGAGCTTAATATGGCGGGCGCCTTTGCGCTTGAGCATGTCGATTGTGGCGATGGCCGAACCGCCGGTTGCGAGCATCGGGTCGATGACAATGAATTCACGCTCGGCGACGTCGCTGGGCAGTTTGCAGTAATATTCCACCGGCTTGAGTGTCTCGGGATCGCGGTATACGCCGACATGGCCGACTTTGGCCGCCGGTATCAGGCGCAGCACGCCGTTAACCATTCCCAGTCCGGCCCGCAGAATGGGCACGACGCCGAGTTTTTTGCCTGTCAGCGTCTTGCAACTGCACTTGGCGACCGGCGTATCAATGACGATTTCTTCCAGCGGCAGGTTGCGGGTAAGTTCATAGGCCATCAGCATGGCGACTTCTTCCAGCAGCTCGCGGAACTCCTTAGGGCCGGTTTTAATGTCGCGGATGAGCGTTAATTTGTGCTGTATCAACGGATGATCAATAATTTTTACCTGCATTGTTAAAATCCCCCTATTTACAGGATATCAGTAGTCAGAATTCAGCATGCTTAATAAACCGGTAATCCGTTCTTCTATTCTAACTCCTGACTCCTGTCTTCTGACTCCTTTTACTGGCTTAAACAGCGTACAGCGGGTGCGCTTCGCACAAACCGGCGACTATTGCCCGCGCCTTAACCTTGGCAAACTCGTCATGAGGCTGCTTTAAAACGGCGGCGATTGCTTCGCCGATTTTTACCATGTCTGCTTCCAGCATGCCCCGGGAAGTTGCGGCCGGCGTCCCGATGCGTATGCCGCTGGTAACGAACGGGCTGGCCGGGTCGAAGGGAATGGTGTTTTTGTTGACGGTAATGCCCACGTCGTCGAGTATTTTTTCGGCTTCTTTGCCGGTAAGCCCGCAGCTCCGGACATCAACAAGCAGCAGGTGGTTGTCAGTGCCGCCCGATACCAGCGTAAAGCCTTCCTGCGTCAGTTTATGAGCCAGCGCCTGCGCGTTTTTAATGATCTGCTCCTGGTACTGTCGGAATTCGTCCGTGGACGCCTCTTTCAGCGCTACCGCCTTGGCAGCGATGACATGCATCAGCGGGCCGCCTTGGATGCCTGGGAAGACTGCCTTGTCGATTGCCTTGGCATGTTCGGCGCGGCACAGAATCATGCCGCCGCGCGGGCCGCGCAAGGTCTTGTGCGTAGTGGTCGTCACAATGTCGGCATGCGGCACGGGGGTTGGATGCAGTCCGGCAGCGACCAGCCCTGCGATGTGGGCCATATCGACCATGAAAATGGCGCCGGCCTCGCGGGCAATTTCGCCCAGGCGGGCAAAGTCAATGACCCGGGGGTAGGCGCTAGCGCCGGCAACCAGCATCTTCGGCTTGTGCGTGAGGGCAAGCTCGCGCACTTCGTCGTAGTTGATCCGGTGGGTCGCAGCATCCACGCCGTAAGGAATAATCTTGAAATATTTTCCGGAAATATTGACCGGGCTACCATGGGTAAGATGGCCGCCGTGGGCTAGGTTCATGCCCAAAATGGTATCACCCGGCTGCAAAAAGGCGAAATACACAGCTGTGTTGGCCTGCGCGCCCGAATGCGGCTGCACGTTGGCATGCTCGGCGCCAAACAGCGCTTTCGCCCGCTCGATTGCCAGGCGCTCGACGATATCGACATATTCACAACCGCCATAATAGCGGTTGCCCGGATACCCCTCCGCATATTTGTTGGTTAAGACCGAACCTTGCGCTTCCAGCACCGCTTTGGATACAAAATTCTCCGAGGCAATCAGCTCCAACTTGTTTTGCTGGCGCTTTAGCTCCAGATCTATCGCCTGCTTAATTTCCGGATCCACTGCCGCTAAGACCAACTTTATTCCTCCTTGCGTTGAAAAACTTATTGTACACAATGGCTAATTAATGCTGTATACCGCCCGAGCGCCGCCGATCAGCTTCGGGCGCGTGCGGGCCGCGATTACCGGTGCGGCACCGATGGTATTTTGCTGCAGTCTGACCGGCACCGCCACGTGTTTAAGGTGCATGCCGATCAGCGTGCCGCCGATATCCAATCCCGCATGCGCCTGAATGGCTTCGACGACCACCGGATCGCTGTAGTGCTTCATAGCCACGGCGGCAAGCGCCCCGCCGGCTTTGGGCACCGGCACGACGGTGACCTCTTCCAGCCGGTAATCACCCACGGTTTGGCGGCTTACTACCAGCGCCCGGTTGAGATGCTCGCAGCATTGCACGGCCAGCCTTACTCCCCGCGGCTCGCAGAGGGAGAGTATGCTGCGCAGAATAGTTTGCGCGATTTCTTCTGAGCCAAAGCTGCCGATTTTAGCGCCGCGAACTTCACTGGTGCTGCAGCCGACGACCAGGATTTGCCCGGGCTTTAAGGCGGCCAGTTGCAGCAGTTCGCTCACTGCCGCTTCCGTCTGACTGCCGATTGTCTGCAGATCGAATTCCATGCGGCTAGTCCTCCATACCGTTATTCTTCTAATTGTCCGATTTTGCCGACTCGGCGCTCGTGACGCCCGCCGGCAAAACCGGTCTCCAGCCATTTCTCCACAATGGCGAGCGCCAGTCCGGGACCGATGACCCGCTCGCCCATTGTCAGTATATTGGCGTCATTATGCTCGCGCGACATCTGCGCTGAATATACGTCATGACACAGCGCCGCCCGAATGCCTTTTACCTTGTTGGCGGCGATGCTGACGCCAATGCCTGTGCCGCATATAATAATGCCCCGGTCATATTCCCCTCCGGCTACCGCTTTGGCGACAGCAAGGGAAATGTCGGGGTAGTCGACTGATTCCGAAGTGTATGTGCCGAAATCATGGCAGGGAATGTTTTTCGCCTGAAGATATGCAAGAATTTCAGCTTTGAGCCGCAGCCCGCCGTGATCGGCGCCAATTGCAATTTTCATAACATTATTCTCTCCTTTTGCAAGAATTGTCTTCTCCGGTTTACGCCTTATCTCCTGCCATTTTGACAATTTTCTCCCAAGATTTAGCCAGCAGCGCGTCGATTTGCGCCGCGCAGGCCTCATAGGCCGACTTGTCTCCCCCAAACGGGTCGAGCACGTCGCCGCTTGCGCCGGCAAATTCGGCCAGCGTAAACGTCTTGGCGGCCGCCTGCGGCTCGAGCGCCAATACAGCGCGCTTATGCGCGCCGGTCATGGTCAGGATCACGTCAGCAGCTTGTACTAATTCCAGCGATAATTGACGAGGTGTATGTTCATCCAAGCTGATACCCCTGTCTCTTATACACATCT
>JAOACF010000037.1 GCA_026417995.1 Negativicutes bacterium | reverse complement strand
GGCTAGCAGCCAGTGCGGCGCCGGCTGCAGCGCCGGCTGCGGCGCGAGGTTCAGCGCGGCAAGTTCGATGCCGTGATAGCGGAGCGAATTGACGCCGATCATGATGGTGAAGACAACTAAAAAGGGAGTCACAAGCAGATTGGCCGCGGCAATGCCCTTTACGCCGAAGAAAACGGTAACTAAAATGGCCGCGGATATGATGGACACGCCCAAGCCGTAAGGAAGTTCAAAGAAATCGCGAAAAACGGCGCCGACTCCGGCCAGCATGACAACCAGGCCGCCAAACAGAAAAAAAGCGATCAGGTTATCCAATATAAAGCCGATGCGCCGGCCGCAAAGATGATAGATAATCTCATGGTAGCCGGAAGCCTTGAGCCTGCTTCCCCATGACAGAATTTCGCTGCCCATCCAGGCAAATATGAGGCCGGTTGCCGCAATGCCGAGAAACCCGTAAATGCCGTAGGATACAAAAAACTGGAGCAGCTCCTGACCGGAAGCAAACCCGGCGCCGACGACTGTTCCTACGTACGTTGCCGCTATCTTTGCGATATCGATTACCTGACGAACGGTCATGAAACCACCCCGCGTAATTTTTGCTTGCGCAGTACTCACTGCTGTCAAAAAGGCTTTATAAAGTCTATGACGGCAGGTTCATTTTCTGACGCGGTTTTTTGCGGGTAAAAGACAAAAGGACTAGACCTTTCGCAGGTTTAGTCCTTTATTGTGATACAGGAAAGTATAAGTTGCGTGTCATCGTGAGCGCTAGCGTGGCGATCGCAAGACGAGATTGCTTCACGCCGCTGGGCTTCGTTCGCAATGACACACACTAAAAGGGCCGCGTCAGCGGTTTTTATTATATATCTTGGTATGTTAGTGCTTGCCGCGCGCGAAGATTCTTTTACCAATCATGATAATGACGAATATGCCAATTCCCCAGAGCATACGTTCCTGGTTGCGTTCGGCAAAACGTACTGCAGCGTCCCAGCTGCCGCCGATAGAACTTAAGAGGGAACTTAACCATGCCGGGCCAGCCGGGTCCCCCACAATCTTAGTGTTTTTCCTGTCGATGGAAAGCAGTTGGCTATTTTCCGTAAATACAAAAATATTGTCGTTGAGCTGATTGTAAGATCGGGTAGCATTTATGTGTTTTAGGGCCGCTAATATCGAAGCGGGCTGAAGGTTTGCAGTCAGGCTGATAAGCGGAATATTTCTATAAAATCCAATCTGCCCCAGCACAGCATTGGCTGCCGGCTGATATTGGTAGATGACTGATTGCCCGTCGGCGCGATAGATTGTGTAATCTTTGCTGCGCTGGAGCGGGAGGCTTTGTTGCAGCTCTTCCGGCAACTCACCGGCTATGCCGAGTACGATGAGGTAATCTGCTTTGGTAATATCGTTAAGACGGCTGATGGTGGTTATTTCCGGAAAGGCAAAGACGCCGGGAGGGAGGTGGCTGTTCATTAAGACAATGAATTCTCCCGCCATGCGGACAGCATCTGGCGGCAGTTTGTCGCCAAGTAGCAGGGCACCTGTTCTATTAAAGACCATGCCAATATTGGACCAGGTATATTTATCAACCGGGAAGTGGCCAACTCCCTGAAAATAACTGGCATATAAAATCTGGGCGGATTGTACCATGCCCTTGACTTTGCACCAGCCTGTTTCTTCCGGGTAGACAAATTCCACTCCCAATGTATTGCGCGCCTGCAGCATTACGGATGGTGGCAGGGAGATATCTTTGTTAAGCTTGCCAGAATTGTCCAACAGTTCGCTGTGGACAAGATTGCGGTTAAAATAGACATCGACACGGGTGGGCTTTCCGGCAACATTGCTGGGGCTGTAGTGCCCTTCCAAGTGGATTTTCAGGCTTTTGGGGATTTCGGACAGCAACGCAGGAAATATAGGAAAATCGGCTGGAATCGTCAGGATGCCTTCTTGGACGCTATTGTTGCCGAAGTGAATTAGTTCACGCGGTCGGTGGGGGGGTTGCTGCTGCGGTGATGCCGGCGACATGCTTGCGGCCGGCATGGCGGGAAAAACCTGCAGGGTGGCAAGATGCCTTACTTTGGCCCCGAGCCCTTCCGCCGCATCGGTGATAAGAACCGTGTCTTGGGCGGCGACGTGGATACCGGGACCTAACTGACTTAGGTTAGCGGGAAGGCGGTTGGTGGTGGCAACCCAAACTTTAGGAATGCCAGGATAAGCAGCGCGTTCCTTCTCAAAAATGAGCTTTACCGGCAGATGAGGATATATCTTCTGGAGCATACCGTACGCCCAGGCGCCGGCGGTTATCTCGGCAGGTGACGGGCTGTCGGGTATGATGACGACGATAGAACCGGCAATGCTATTAAAAAACTGGGCTAAAGTTTTGGCTGAGGGCGGGTTGTAGTTAACTGTTATAGCCGAACTATTACGCAGCGTATAAGTGAGATGTCCGCGCTGATAATCGGCGCAGATATCGTTGGTGACGAATAAATTGGATACGATATCTACTTTGGCCACGCCATTGACAGCAGCATTAGCAGGCACCGGCAGCTGCAATGTCGGTTTTGCTTTTAGTTCCCGGGCAGACAAGGTAAAGAGCTGTCGGTCGTTCAGATAGAAGGTGAAATTACTGGCATCATTAAGAAATCGTCCGGGTTCAAGCGTCAGGCTGACCATGCTGCCATTGAGCAAAGGAACCTGAGGAACAGGAAAGGCAACAGAAACAGTATTTCTGGCGCCGGAGACTATAACATCCTGGTCATAACCCAGCTGAAACATGGAGGTAGTGGACACCGCCGCCCAGGCCGGCGTCGGCACGGCCCACAGGCATGCGGCTATCAGGATGGCCGCACCACGGACTGCCGCACTGCGGCGGCATTTGGTAAAACGAATATCGTTGCCGGTTAGTTCGAGCGTGGCTAATTTCACCGCTTGCGCTTCCTCAACGCGGGCAGGCGGCACGTCGTAATAGGCGGCAAGTTCCTTAATTGCTACTGCCGGCTTAGGTTTCCGCCGGTTGAGGCGCCCGTAGCGCCAATAGTTCCAGTTGGCCCATGAGAGAAGCGACAAAAAAAAGAAAACAGCCAAATATGCAGAAAATTCCATGATCATCGCCGTTCCTTCCAATGCAGACAGTGAGAAGAGATGCGTTTTAGATAGATAAGTAAAACCAAAAATCCAAAGCAAAACGGTGGCAAGCGGCTGAATAAGATATATGAAAAATGCCCAGATCGAAACAGAAAAAATCATTTCCAATATTCTAAGCGGCAGCTTTTTAAGTTGGGGTTGGTCAATCACCGGTGCGGCGGTTGAACTTGTCTGAGCAGTGCTGCTCCATATTTTTACAGATGCTCCAACCATTATTCTCAGGCCGGATATGATCCATTTAACAAGTAAGACGCCAAAGCATAGCCCACACAGCAAGTAGGCCGTTACGGTTGCATTAGCCAGCAAGTAACTGTTGGTTAAGGGATTGGACAGCGAGGCCGCTTTATTAGCAATGTATAAGCCACCCAGCGCCAGGCAAGCTATCGCCAGCAAGCTATAGGCTTTGGTCATGGTCGCCCGGCTTCTTTTTCTTTCCCGCCGTGTCCCGATGATGGTCAATGGCGCGCTGCGCATATGTCACCTCCTCGTAAATCTTTCTAGGAGACTGCTGCAAAAGTCCATCTGCGTTGTTACTCCTGCGGGTTTTCGCTCCAACGTACCTCCAGTACGCCTCCGCGAAAATCCTCGTCGTGCCTAGCATCTGGAGCTTTTTCAGCAGTCTCCGGATCAGACAATAAACAGAGCATTCTTGTTTAAAAACGAGTTTTGCAACAGACTACTAGAAATTGGTTGTTGCGCGGCTGTGAAATATTTGACATACTAGCCTATGCAGCCACATTGAGTGAATAGTTCGCTCACTAAATAGCAGGCAAAAATAAAAAAGTGCTTGACATAACTACGGAAACGTGATAGACTATATTTCGTTGCAAGGGAACAAACCCTTGCACGGAAAAATGGTGGCTATGGTGAAGCGGTCAACACGGCGGATTGTGGCTCCGTTATTCGAGGGTTCGAATCCCTCTAGTCACCCCATTTAATTTTATACATTGGGGAGTAGCCAAGTCGGTAAGGCATCGGACTTTGACTCCGACATGCGTAGGTTCGAGTCCTGCCTCCCCAGCCAAATGTGACCCACTAGCTCAGTCGGTAGAGCACCTGACTTTTAATCAGGGTGTCGATGGTTCGAGTCCATCGTGGGTCACCATTTTATCTGCTTACCCGGCTGATCTGCTCAGCACGGGAGAGGCAAATGAGCGAGTGTGGCGGAATGGCAGACGCGCTGGTCTTAGGAACCAGTGGGCAACCCCCGTGGAGGTTCAAATCCTCTCACTCGCACCAAACCTTTAAACATCCGCCGGAGAGCGGTTTTTCTTTTTTCGCCGGCTGGAATATAATGCAGCACAGCAGGATATACTATCCGCGAGACGTCAGATAAGGGGAGCTTCCGGTGAGCGGTTTAGCGGATTTAGAACAAGTGATTGAAGTGTTGCGCCAGAATTTATACCGCGCTGCTTTGCAGTATGGGCTTAACAGACCGGAAGTTTTGCAGGCGAGCAGAGCGCTCGATGACGCACTCAATGAATATGAAAGATTAAAAAATGCATGCTCATGCCAGGCAATATAGCCTGGTTTCTTTGTTTTTGGCAACGAAATGTATAAGTGTTTGTCAAGATCTGGGGGTGAGGAGTAAATGTCGCGGGCTTCGGCTGCCGGGCGCTTCCTAAATTCGCCTGCGCATCGTGAGCGTGATTGCCAATGCTGAATGCTGGCGAACTAAATACAGGACGTTAGTAGGATACAAGATAATACCTATGGAGGATAGCTTATGCGGCTTTTGCATGTTATCATTATATAGGAACCAAAATCTCGCTCGTCCTCCTTGGGTTTAGCCGTCTGGGCGTCAGACGGCTTTTTTGTGCATCCGTTAAGCCGGGAGTGTGCATACTAATGGTAACAATGATATTTGGAGGTAACAATATGGCTGGCACAGGTACCCGGATGATGTCGACAGTGCTGAAACTGGTCGGGTTGATCGCAGTGGCCTATCTTGCTTACTATGTGTTCCGAATGATTTGGCCGATGTGAAGGGGAGCGGCTGCCGCAGGCAGCCGCTCTTAATATAAGGGATGGTTATGAACTATAACAGTATAAAAATTCAAAGCTGGCGCGAATTGGTCGATATTCTGGAAAGTTTGCAAGTACAGGACGACCCGCTTGTCTGGTATTTGCGCGGTCAGGCTGACGCCGACTGGCAGCTGCTGCCCTCCTTCCTCCGCGCTGTCGATACTGGCATTGCGGATCACCGTGACGCCTGCGAAATAGAAAATCTGGCGCTTAAGCTGTTTCAGTCCCAGGCCCATCTATATCTCAAACCGGATATTATTGATCGCAATTCCTGGTCTCGGGTTGCCTGGTGGTCGCTCATGCAACATTATTCCTGCCCTACTCGGCTGCTCGACTGGACACGGTCACCCTATGTCGCCGCCTATTTTGCCGTAGACCAGTGCTTAGACCGGGATGGCGCGGTTTGGTTCTTTCCTGCGCCGCAACTGGAGCAGATTATGCGCAGCCGTTATGGCCCGTTGGCAGAAACCGATGCAGCGGAATTTACGGCTTGCGGCGACCGTCAGGCTGTCTACCCTGTATTAGGATCGCAGCATACGCAGCGATCAGCAGCCCAGCAGGGTGTTTTTACCGTATCGACGTATATTCTCGCCGATCATGGCGCAGTAATTGCCGATGCGCTTGCGCATCGGCAAGGGATAGAGCGGCTGACCAAATTGGTGATTCCTGCCGTGCTCAAGCATGAGTTTCTGTCGCGTCTGCATACCATGAATATTACAGCCAAGACATTGTTTCCGGGGATTGACGGAATGGGGCGGTCGGTATCAGAGATTATCAGCCTGCGCTTCTGGCGCCGCACAGCAAAAAAAGATAAAAATATGACAAAATAACCCAAGATTGGGGAGGACATCCAAATAATCTGCAGAATAACGATTTTAAGCAATTTGATATTATTCATCCTAAGAATTGCCGGAGGATGTATATTTTGCAACAGGTTCAGGAAAATTCGCGCCGGATTGTCGAGCATCGGCCGGCGCATCTGGTCGAAGGCATGGAGATCGCCAGGGATATTTTTGCCGCCGACGGAACGGTTCTGGTTTCCGGCGGTACGATATTGAATCGTACCACCATTGAAAAACTAGGCAAATGGCAGGTGGCCAAAGTACCGGTTTTTTCCCAGGTAAACGCCAACCCCCTGAGCGATCCGAAACTGAAACAATTTCTTCATACCTATCAGCATTCGGTGCATGCGGTAGAGCGGGCTTTTCACCTGATCCGCGAGACTGGGGACGTGCCGGTGGACGCTTTGGCAAAAACGGCGGATGCAATTACCGGTGATGTTTGCGAGGTAGGCAATGCGGTTGACCAGTTGTATCATCTGCCGCCCTGCGATGACTACACGCTGCGGCATTCGGTGAATGTCAGCGTAGTTGCCGCCTTGATCGCCATGTGGCTCAAGCTCCCGGCGGATATCGTGAGCGCGGTCGCTTTAACGGGGCTTATGCACGATATTGGCAAAGCAAAGCTGCCGCCGGCTATTTTAAACCAGACGCGCAAACTGTCAGCCAGTGACTATGCAGAATATATGCGTCACCCGGTATTGGGACTGGAGTTGCTTGCCGACCGGACGGATATTGCCTGGAGCGTAAAAACCGGTATTTTGCAGCATCATGAGAGGGAGGACGGAAGCGGTTACCCGCGGGGACTTATGGCCCGCGACATTCATCCTTATGCTAAAATTGTCGCTGTTGCCGACCGCTATGATGAAGAACTGACCATCAATCTCGAGCCGGATAAAGTGGTAAGTCCGTATACCAGCCTGGAAATTTTGTGGGATGCGGTAAACAGCCTCGATGCCAAGACATGCATAACTTTTTACGATAATATGACTAATTTTCTGTCAGGCAATATAGTCCGGCTGAGTGACGGACGGCAGGGGCGGGTTGTGTATGTAAATAAGGACTGGCCTTCGCGTTCGATGGTGCAGCTTGACTGCGGCGATGTGCTGGATTTAATGGAACAGCCGGATGTTTGCATCCAATACTTGATACGATAAGGAGAGGAGCGCCGGCTGCAAGCGGCGCTCCTCTCATACTTTTTAAGGCAGGCAATACCGCGGGCGGCATACCGGGAAGCAGGTAGTAGGATTGCAGAACGGACGGCATCGCGGACGACAGCTGTTCGGGAAGCAGAACCGGGGACGGCAAACCGGGAAGCAGGTGGTGGGGAAGCAAAACGGACGGCAATTTGGCTGGCAGCCGGGCGGCGCGCAGACCGGATTGCAGCGGGGGCGGCAATTCGGGTAGCAAGGCGTGCCGGTAGGCAGGCAGCCAATCCCGTTCGGTCGTTCAGAGGCAAAGTCGTCTTCCCACTCATCGCGGCCGTCTTCCCAATCCTCGATTTCAGGCGCTTCCCATTTGGGGCGCTTCCAATCTTTATCAGACATTTAATTTACTCCTCCCATTCTCCAAGATACGGATTATATGAACATCCTGTCGAACATGCCAGCCAGCGCTTTTCCGGGTCGCTGCCCTGGGCTAGGGGCCGGCAGTCTGCGCAGGCATAGCGGAATTCACAGTCTTTGCATTTTTCAACTTGGTCTTTGGTAGTGCACCAGTAGGATAAAAGCGACTGTCCGCTAAGTATTTCGGTTAGAGGTGAAACAAAAATATTGCCGCAAACTTGATTGCGGGCAAAAATGCAGGGAATGACGTCGCCGGTCGGCAGGACGGCGATTTTTCCCGCAAGGCAGGGATGGTACCGCTGAACTCTGACAAAGGTAGGCGCATCGGTATAAAACGGCGGTTTGATGGGAGGTTTTACATAATTTTCTGGCAGTAGGTCTTTAGCGTCGCCTCTGCCGGTTGGTCTTACGATATCGGGCGGATCTGCCTGGACGCCTAACTCGCTGCAAAGCTTCATAATGTTTTCGGCTTCATATTCGTTGACCTTCATGAGTATTGAGGCAATGCGTAGAGGGATACCGGCGGCAAGAATTTTTTGAATGGCGCTGTACGTTTTGGTGAAGCTGCCGGGATTTTGCGTCACCTTGTCATGTACTTCGGGGTTGTCGGCATAAATTGTTGTGGCTATGTGAACGCCATGCTGCTGAAAAAAGTCAATGCAGGCATCGTCGATTAAAGTGGCGTTGGTAAAAATTTCGATGAACTCATAGCCTTCATCGCGTGCTTTAATTACAAGCTCGCGCCAGCGCGGGTACAAGAGTGGTTCGCCGCCGATAAGCTGAATGGCGGTTGCCCCTGCCTGTCGGGCTTCGCTGATGAGTGACAGCCAGCGTTCATGCGGCATAGTCTGCGGCGGAACATCGGGTGCGCTGGCTGCGTAACAGTGCAGGCAGCGGTTATTGCAGGCAGAAGTGAGCTCCAGCCAGAGAAACTCCAGCTTGGGCCGGTCAGCCTCTGGCAAGGGAGGATGCGGCGCCGGCGCGGAAAAATAGACCGATCCCAGCCCCATTTCGGTCAGGCGCTGCAGAAAGTCAAGATAGGGCTTGCTGTCGGTATCCTCCATATCAAGAATATCAGTAAGCGGGCCGGACTGGCACTCCTTGAGGAGCGCAAGCGCTCCGCCGTTGATTGGGTGAACTTTGCCCGTTTCAAGATTATAAATGGCTCCTTTGCGGGCGCCTTCGACTAAAACACAGTGGTCATGCAGCCGGAAAAACAAGCGAAAACCTCCTTAACCCCGTTTATTACATAATATGAATACCGTCCGACCGATGTGTCCGGAGACGCCATAATTCACAACAAAATTTGATAATTTATGTTGACAGATTGCAATTAAAAGGGTATAATAAATTTTGTCGTAAGGCAGAAACACCTAAATGTGCGGAAGTAGCTCAGTGGTAGAGCATCGCCTTGCCAAGGCGAGGGTCGCGAGTTCGAATCTCGTTTTCCGCTCCATAACAATGACAATAAACCCAGCATAGCTGGGTTTATTGTCATTGTTATATATCTTGTTTTTGCAGTACAATTATGGTATTATAAAATCCATGCGATGTTAGAGAAATATCGTTTAATGGTAATACTAATCCCAGCCCCCTGGGAGCAGCTGAATAAGGAGGATACAGAATAAATGAAGGTTACCGCGGAGAGAATAGACAATCATCAAGTGAGGCTGGAAATAGAGGTTCCTCAGCCCGAAGTAGCCAAGGCGGTAGCGAAAGCCTGCCAGCGGCTTGCCAATAAAGTCAATATTCCCGGCTTCCGCAAAGGCAAGGTTCCCCGCAAAGTGCTGGAAATGCGCATTGGTAAAGAGGCCATACTGGATGAGGCTTTTGAGATCCTTGCTAGTCCGGCTTATTCCCGGGCGCTGCAGGAACAAGACATTGATCCGGTGACCCGTCCTGAGATTGAGGTCGTTACGCTGGCGGAAGATCAACCGCTGGTATTTAAAGCAACCGTAGTCGCCAAGCCGGAAGTAACCTTGGGCGAATATAAAGGACTGCAAGTGGAAAAACCGTCCAGCGAGGTTACTGAAGAAGACGTCAATAAACATCTGGAAAGCCTGCGGACCAGACATTCCAAGATGGTGGTAGCGGAAGACGCGGCGCTTGCCAACGGTGATTTTGCCATTATCGATTTTGCCGGTTTTATTGACGGACAGCCGTTTAAAGGCGGAGAAGCGCAAGGATATCCGCTCGAAGTCGGTTCAGGCAGTTTCATACCCGGTTTTGAGGAACAGCTTTTAGGCGCCAAAGCCGGCGAAAGCCGTGAGGTAAGAGTGACCTTCCCGGAAGACTATTTCGTTCCTGAACTGGCCGGCAAAGAAGCTAATTTTCAGGTTAAAATCAATGACATCAAGCGCCGGGAACTGCCTGAGCTTGATGACGATTTCGCCAAAGAGGTGGGCGACTTCGGCTCACTGGAGGAATTAAAGGCTGATGTCAGGAATAGATTAGAGCAGACTGCAAAACAAAAAGCTGAGCGCGAGTATCGCAACAAAATTATTGCCGCTGCCGTAGACAATGCCACTGTCGACATTCCCGAGGTGATGGTTGAGCAGCGCATCAGCAACATGATTGAGGACTTTGACGTAAACCTCCAAAACCGCGGGTTAAGCCTTGATAAATATTTGGAATATGCCAAAACAGATATGGCCGGCCTGCGCGAAAGCTACCGCGAATCGGCGCGCACCAGCGTTAAAACCGATCTCGTGTTAGAAAGTATCGCCAAGGCGGAGAAACTTGAGGTAAAACCGGAAGAACTCGAGGCTGAGATAGCGGCAATGGCTCAGGGATATCAGCGCCCTGTCGCTGAGGTGCGTAAAGTCATCCTGGAAAACGGGCATGTCGGCTCGCTGCTGGAAGCGGTTATTCGCAAAAAGGCGGCGCAGCTTATTATTGACAGCGTAGCCTAATGTCGGCCTGTTGATGTCCAACAGGCAAACTTTTGGAATCCGAGGTGTTTTCGATGAGTTTTGTGCCAATTGTTGTGGAACAGTCAAACCGTGGCGAGCGGGCTTATGATATTTATTCCCGCTTGCTGAAAGACCGGATTGTATTTATCGGCGGTCCGATTGACGATCATATTGCCAATTTAGTAATTGCTCAGCTTTTATTTCTCGAATCGGAAGATCCTGACAAAGACATTCAAATTTATATTAACAGTCCGGGTGGCGTCGTAACTGCCGGTTTGGCGATTTACGATACCATGCAGTATATTAAACCCGATGTGTCTACTATCTGCTTAGGCTTGGCCGCCAGCATGGGAGCGCTGCTCCTCGCGGCGGGAGCACCCGGCAAGCGGTATACGCTGCCGTACTCCCGCATTATGATCCATCAACCGCTGGGCGGCGCCAAAGGTCAGGCGACTGACATTGAAATCCAAGCCCGTGAGATTTTACGGCTCCGGGAAATCGGCAACGAAATTCTTGTCCGCCATACCGGGCAGCCGCTCGAACGAATTCAGCGCGATACCGAACGGGATTTCTTTATGTCCGCCGAACAGGCCAAAGAATATGGAATTATTGACCATGTGATAGTTCGGGGTGAGAAGCGCAAAGAAAGTCCCAAATAGCGAGGTGTTAACATGTTAAAGTTTGGGGACGACAGAGGCCAATTGAAGTGCTCTTTTTGCGGCAAACTCCAGGAGCAGGTAAAGAAGCTTGTTGCCGGACCTGGCGTTTATATTTGCGATGAATGCATCGAACTATGCAACGAAATTATCGAGGAAGAATTGAACGAAGATCTCGACGTAGAGCTTCGCGATATTCCTAAACCCAAAGAAATCGCGAGCATACTGGACCAATATGTCATTGGGCAGGAAGAAGCGAAGAAAACGCTGGCGGTTGCCGTTTACAACCACTATAAACGTATTAACCTCGGCGCCAAGGTCGAGGATGTTGAGTTGCAAAAATCGAATATTGTCATGCTGGGGCCGACCGGCAGCGGGAAAACGCTGCTGGCGCAAACGCTGGCGAAAATACTCAATGTGCCGTTTGCCATTGCCGATGCCACCTCGCTTACCGAGGCCGGCTATGTTGGCGAGGATGTGGAAAATATTCTGCTCAAACTGATCCAGGCAGCGGACTATGATGTTGAGAAGGCGGAAAAGGGCATTGTTTATATTGACGAGGTGGATAAAATCGCCCGCAAGTCCGAAAATCCGTCGATTACCCGCGATGTTTCCGGCGAGGGTGTGCAGCAAGCGCTGCTGAAAATCCTGGAGGGAACTGTCGCCAGCGTACCGCCGCAGGGCGGACGCAAACATCCGCACCAGGAATTTATCCAGATAGACACTACCAATATCCTGTTTATCTGCGGCGGCGCCTTCGATGGCATTGATAAAATCATCAGCAATCGGACCGGCAAGAAAACGCTGGGTTTTGGTGCGGATGTCAAAAGCAAGGAAAATAAAAACATCGGCGAACTACTGCGCCAGATATTGCCGGAGGATCTCCTTAAATTCGGGCTAATTCCCGAATTTGTCGGGCGTCTGCCGGTCATTGTAACCCTCGACGCGCTGGATCAGGATGCACTGGTACGCATACTGGTCGAGCCGAAAAATGCCCTGGTCAAGCAATATCAAAAATTCCTTGAACTTGATAACGTGCAGCTTGAGTTTAAAGAAGACGCGCTGCGGGCAATTGCCGATGAAGCGCTGAAACGCAAGACTGGCGCACGCGGCCTTCGCGCTATCATTGAAGGAATTATGCGCAATGTGATGTATGAGGTGCCGTCTCGCGCTGACGTTGCCAAATGCATTGTAACCAAGGAAGTCGTTCAGAATAAAGAAGAACCCATCTTGGTAACCATCGATCGCAAAAACAGCAAGAAAAAAGAAGAATCCGCATAATCCCAATGTATGAATGAAGGGGAGATTGTTGCGGCAAGTGTATTCGGGCAGCACGCCGGTTGTGTTGAGCGGGAAACTTGCGACGCGGCAGTCTCCTTTTGGTTTATATTGTCGTCTTTTGTAAAAACAGCCGTTTTTTGCCAGGAGAGAAAACTTATTTTGTGTCCATACTATCTATCGAAAGGTTAGCTGCAGAAAGGAGGTTTTTGGGCACGTGGACTTTGCTGGAAGCGCCATCAGTCTGATTCAGTTCTTTTTTGCGATCGTGATTGGCATGTATTTTCTGAATCTGCTGCGCTCGCAACAGGGGAACAGGGTAGCAGTGGAACGCGAGTCCAAGAAAGAAATGGATAAGCTGCAGAGGCTGCGGGAAGTTTCTCTGACGGAGCCGTTGGCGGAAAAAACCCGGCCAACCTGTTTCAGCGAAATTGTGGGTCAGGAAGATGGACTAAAAGCGCTGCGAGCCGCCTTATGCGGGCCAAATCCTCAGCATGTGCTGATCTATGGTCCGCCCGGCGTGGGCAAGACTGCCGCCGCCAGGCTGATTTTGGAGGAGGCGAAACGCAATGCAGCTTCACCGTTTGCAGCTTCAGCCAAGTTTATTGAAATGGATGCCACAACAGCGCGTTTTGACGAACGAGGCATCGCCGATCCCCTGATTGGCACCGTACATGATCCAATTTATCAGGGTGCGGGCGCCTTGGGCGTCGCGGGAATTCCCCAGCCTAAACCGGGTGCGGTTACCAAAGCACACGGCGGCATTCTCTTTATTGATGAGATTGGCGAATTGCATCACATCCAAATGAATAAATTGCTCAAGGTTCTCGAAGACCGCAAAGTGTTTCTGGAAAGTTCTTATTACAACAGCGAAGACACCAATATTCCCTCGCACATTCATGACATCTTTCAGAACGGATTGCCGGCCGACTTCCGGCTGGTAGGGGCGACAACAAAATTGCCGCAGGATATTCCGCCTGCCATTCGCTCACGTTGCGTCGAGATTTTCTTTCGTCCGTTGACGCCGGATGAAATAGCGAGAATTACATACAACGCCGCCAAAAAAGCCGATTTTGCCATCGAAGACGGCGCTGTAGATGTAATTAAACGGTACGCCACCAACGGACGGGAAGCGGTGAATATTGTGCAAATCGCCGCCGGCATCGCCCTGAATGAAGGCAGCCGCAAAATAACCAAAGCAGAAGTGGAATGGGTAATTAACTTTGGACAATACGCGCCGCGTCCGGAACGCAAGGTGCCCGACAAACCACAGGTAGGTTTGGTTAACGGCCTGGCAGTATTTGGGCCTAATGTCGGCGCTGTGATGGAAATTGAAGTATCTGCTGTTCCCAATCCTTACGGCACCGGTAAACTGACCGTTACCGGAGTGGTCGAAGAAGAAGAGATTGGCTCTCCCGGACGCACGATGCGCCGGAAAAGCATGGCGCGGGGCTCTATGGAAAATGTCATCACTATCCTGGCTAATCAGTATCAAATCGACCCTCACAAATATGACATTCATATCAATTTTCCCGGCAGCGGGCCGGTTGACGGGCCGTCTGCAGGGATTACCGTAGCTACTGCGATTTACTCTGCCATACATGGGATTCCGGTTGATAATACCGTGGCGATGACCGGGGAAATTTCCATTCGCGGCTTGGTTAAGCCTGTAGGGGGCGTAAGCGCTAAAGTGTTGGCGGCCAAACAGGCAGGCGCCAAGCGCGTTATAATCCCTAAAGAAAACTGGCAGGAAATTTTCGGGATGATGGATATTGAGGTAATCGGCGTAGAGACTTTTGACGAAGTTATTAAACATGCGCTGGTTAAAAGCGACCCTGTACGCCTGGAAGTGGTGCCGCCCAAAACTGACCTTTTAACCGCCGCGGGCCTGCCGATGTAAATCTAAAGAACACAGAGGGGAAATGCCACGCGCAGTGTGGCAATTTCCCTCTGAAAGTAGCTTAACAGCCTATTTGCCGGGCTGTTTTTTATTACGAAGGATTTTGCCAACAGAGCTAAGAATATTTACCTATTACGAAGCTGAAACTAAGACGGAAACCGGATATCTGGGAGGCGATGCTTATGGCCGGCAAAAGACTGATACCACTTTTGCCTTTGCGAGGTATTTTAGTTTTTCCATATATGATTATCCATTTGGATGTCGGCAGGGAAAAATCGATCAGCGCGCTCGAAGAAGCGATGGTGCAGGACCGGCTGATTATGCTGGCGACGCAAAAAGACGCGCAGAATGACAAACCTACGCCGGAAGATATCTTTCGGGTCGGTTCGGTTGCTGAAGTCAAGCAGCTTTTGAAACTGCCGGGCGGTACCATCCGGGTGCTGGTCGAAGGGTTGCACCGAGCCAATATTGTGCGCTACGAAGCGGAAGAACCTTATTTTCGCGTGGAAGTAGAAGAGTTTGACGAGGCTGAGCCCAAAACGCCTGAAATCGAGGCGCTTACGCGAACGGCCATCCACCAATTCGAGCAGTGGGTGAAACTGAGCAAAAAAATACCGCCGGAAACGCTGGTGTCGGTAGTGGTCGTGGAGGAGCCCGGCCGCTTGGCCGATCTGATCGCCAGCCATCTTACGCTGAAAATTGAAGATAAGCAGGCGCTCATTGAAGCCGTCTCGGTGAAAGACCGGCTGGATAAGCTGTGTGAGATCCTGGGACGTGAAATGGAAATTTTGGAGCTGGAAAAGAAAATCAATGTCCGTGTGCGCAAGCAGATGGAAAAAACGCAGAAAGAATACTACCTGCGCGAGCAGCTCAAAGCCATCCAAAAAGAACTGGGAGAAAAAGACGAACGCACGGCCGAGGCGGAAGAATATCGGCAGCGTTTAAAAGAACAGGAGCTTCCTAAAGAAGTCGCGGAAAAAATTGAAAAGGAAATCGAGCGTCTGGAGAAAATGCCGCCCATGGTCGCGGAGAGCGCGGTGATCCGTACATACCTTGACTGGCTGCTGGCATTACCCTGGACTAAGGATACAACTGATATTCTGGATATCGCAATTGCCGAGCAATATCTCGATGATGACCACTACGGCCTGGAAAAGGTAAAGGAGCGAATCCTCGAATATTTGTCGGTGCGCAAAATGGCCGAAAAAATGAAAGGTCCCATTCTTTGCCTGGTTGGGCCGCCCGGCGTTGGCAAAACCTCACTGGCCCGATCCATTGCCCGGGCGATGGACCGTAAATTTGTGCGGGTATCGCTGGGCGGCGTGCGGGATGAAGCCGAGATCAGGGGGCATCGTCGCACCTATGTCGGCGCGCTGCCCGGGCGCATCATTCAGGGCATGCGGACGGTGGGTTCGCGCAATCCGGTATTTCTGCTGGACGAGATTGACAAAATGAGTTCCGACTTTCGGGGCGATCCGTCCGCTGCGCTGCTGGAGGTGCTTGACCCGGAACAAAACAATGCCTTTAGCGACCATTACATTGAAGTTCCGTTTGATTTGTCCCGCGTACTATGGGTGGTAACCGCCAATGTCATGCACA
Organism: Negativicutes bacterium; assembly: GCA_026417995.1. Taxonomy (GTDB): domain Bacteria; phylum Bacillota; class Negativicutes; order Sporomusales; family JAOACF01; genus JAOACF01. The sequence goes on along the minus strand of JAOACF010000037.1, from coordinate 7,078 downwards.
ATATTCCTAGGCCGCTCCTCGACCGCATGGAAGTTATCACCATTGCCGGGTATACCGAAGAGGAAAAGGTTGAAATCGCCAAACGGTACCTTATCCCCAAACAAACACGCGACCACGGTTTGAATGCAAAGCAGATCATCTTTTCCGAAGGCACGATTCAAAAGGTAATCCGTGATTATACCCGGGAATCTGGCGTTCGCAACCTGGAGCGCAATATTGCCACCTTGTGCCGCAAAGTGGCACGGCAGATCGTCCAGGAAAAACGCACTTCGGTAAAAATAACGGCACAGAACCTGCATACCTTTTTGGGCGCGCCGCGCTTCCGGCATGCCCAGGCAGAACAGACGCACCAAGTGGGCGTGGCTACCGGTTTAGCCTGGACGGAAGTCGGCGGCGATGTGCTTGGTGTTGAGGTTTCGGTCATGAAGGGCAAGGGCAAGCTCACGCTCACCGGGCAGCTCGGTGAAGTTATGCAAGAGTCTGCCCAGGCCGGTTTTACCTACATTCGCACTAGAGCGAAAGAATTGGGGATTGAAGAAGACTTTTACGAAAAAACGGATATTCATGTGCATTTGCCTGAAGGCGCTATCCCCAAAGACGGTCCGTCAGCCGGCATAACTATGGCTACAGCGGTTGCTTCGGCGCTTACCGGCAAAAAAGTGCGCAGCGATATCGCCATGACGGGCGAGATTACGCTCAGAGGGCGCGTGCTGCCTGTCGGCGGCATTAAAGAAAAAGTGCTCGCGGCGCACCGGGCAGGCATCAAAAAGGTGATTCTGCCGAAAGAAAACAAGCGGGATACCGATGAAATTCCCCAAAATGTGAAACGCGCGATTGAATTTGTTTTTGTGGAACATATGGATGAAGTGCTGACTGCCGCACTGGTGGCCGAATAATGAAAAGCGAGGGCATAAACATAATTGCCGCCCGCTATGTTGGTACGGCGGTCAAAAGGGACCAATATCCGGAAGGGGAATGGGGGGAAATTGCCTTTATTGGGCGTTCCAATGTCGGCAAATCCTCGCTCATTAACTCCCTGGCCCGGCATGGAGGCCTTGCCCGTACCAGCGGCACCCCCGGCAAAACCCAGACCATTAATTTTTATCGTCTGACTGCCAAATACGAAGATGATACCCGGCAGGAATTTTTTCTGGTTGACTTGCCGGGTTATGGCTACGCCCGCACCGGGCGGGCGGCGCGGCGGCAGTGGTCGAAGTTTGTGGAGGAGTACTTTTTAACATCAAAACGCCTGCTGCTCGTCTGTCAGCTCATCGATATCCGCCATCCGCCAATGGAAAGCGACCTGGAAACCTTCCGGTGGCTGACCGGGCATGGCCTCAAGGTACAGATTATTGCCACAAAGGCCGATAAACTAAGCCGCATGCATATAAAGCGGCATAGCGATGTGATTTCCCGTGAATTGGGCATGACCGCAGGTATGGTTTTGCCTTATTCCTCTGCCAGCGGCGCCGGCCGCAGCGAATTGCTTGCTTTAATAGGAAAGGAAATTAGACAATGCTGACGAAATTTGATAAGGCGTTGCTCAATCTGCTGCAAACCGGCCTGCCTCTCGCCCCGCAGCCGTATAAAGTCATGGGGGAACAGTTAGGAGTGGATGAAGATACGGTGCTTGCCAGCCTGCGCAGGCTAAAGGCGCTGGGATACATACGGCGCATGGGGGCTTTCTTTGATTCGGCGCGCTTAGGATATGTCAGCACGTTGGTCGCAGTCCGGGTAGCTCCTCAATGCCTGCCGGCCGTAGCCGCCGCCATCAATGCCCAGCCCGGAGTTACCCATAATTACGAGCGGGAAGGCGATTATAATCTCTGGTTTGCTGTCACTGCCCCCAGTCAAGAGGCAATCGAGCAAATGCTGCAGGGCATCCGCGAACTGGAAGGGGTGGAAAAACTCATTAACTTGCCGGCCACCCGCCGCTTCAAGGTTAGTGTTGAATTCAATTTACAATAAAGTAGGTGTTGCATGCTCGAAGCCTTAGACAAGCGCATTATCGCCGCTTTGCAGGATGATCTGCCCATAACCCCCCGGCCTTATCGGGAAATCGCCGAACGCGTCGGTGTCGGGGAGAGGGAGATTATTGAACGTCTGCGTCGCTACCGCCAGCAAGGATATTTACGGAAGATGGGAGCGGTTCTCCGCCATCGCGAAGTCGGCTTTTTCGCCAATGCGCTTTGCGCGTGGCGAATTCCGCCGGACAAAATCGCCGAGGCGGGCGAAAAAATGTCCTCTTGCTCGGCGGTTACGCATTGTTATGCCCGTGAGACGCATTCTGACTGGCCATATAATCTTTATGTCATGCTCCATGCCCAAACACGGGAGGAATGCCGGGCGCAGGCGGCGGAATTGGCCAGGATAACCGGCTATGACGACTATATTATGCTGTTTAGCACGAAAGAGTGGAAAAAAAGCAACGTCCGTTATTTTCAGGAGGGTGAAGAGGAAATATGATTACTTCGTTTGCCGGCATGCTGGAGGTTGTAAAGGGACTCAAGCCGCAGCGCGTGGCTGTAGCGGCAGCCCAGGATGACGCCGTGCTGGAAGCCGTACAGTCGGCAAAAACACAAGGCATCGCTGATTTTATTCTTGTGGGCGACAGCCGGAAAATTCAGGATGTGGCGGCTAAGCTTGCCATTAGCCTGGACGGCCTTGAAATCATTCATGAACCGGACGAGCGGCAAGCGGCCTTGCGGGCTGTTGCGCTGGTATCCGGCGGGCAGGCCAATGTACTAATGAAAGGGATGATTAATACCGCTGACCTTTTGCGCGCGGTGTTAGATAAAGAGGTGGGACTGAGAACAGGGAGAGTGCTGAGTCACGCCGCAGTTTTTGAAATACCCGGCTTTGAGCGCCTGATTGCCGTTACTGACGGCGGTATGAACATCGCCCCTTCCTTGCAGCAGAAAGCGGACATAATACAGAACAGCGTGGATTTAACCAGAGTTTTGGGTATAGAACCGGCCAAGGTGGCCGTGCTGGCTGCCGTCGAAGTCGTCAATCCCGACATGCCGGCAACGATGGAAGCGGCCGCGCTGGCCAAGATGGCCGAACGGGGGCAGATCAAAGGCGCGGTTGTTGACGGTCCGTTAGCGCTCGATAATGCCGTAAGTCTGGAAGCGGCGAAACATAAAGGCATAAAAAGCCCGGTAGCCGGCCTCGCCGACATATTGGTCGTGCCGACAATCGAGGTAGGCAATGCCCTGGGGAAATCGCTCATTTATTTTGCCGGCGCCCGCATGGCCGGGCTAATTCTGGGAGCCGCCAAGCCGGTAGTAGTCACGTCGCGCGCCGATACGCACGAAAGCAAGGTCATGTCTATCGCGTTAGGGGCGCTGTTAGGTCAGCGTTAAAAATAAACTTTTTATTTTTTAATGTTCTTACAGGAATTTGCGCAAGTTTGGTAGAATGCATTAAAAATGTAGTGGTCAGGCCACCTGTCCGGTTTGCTTGATCTTGCAGCAAGATTATGTCGCGAGTTTTGTATACAAGATACAAAAACACGGAGTACATAGATACGCAAAAGGTTGTATCACGGCATACGGCCGCCGGCTTGTTCTTAGTTTTGTACAAATTGATTAAGCCTGGATAAACTGGAAATGCTAATGTCAGTTGCACTGTATGCGTATAGAGGAGCGGCGAGTGCGGCCGCCCTTTATATAGATGGCTGTATAACATCAGGGAGGTGGCTTTTATGGCCGAAGTTTCACTGAAAGGTGAACAACGAGTATTTATGACAGGTAACGAAGCGGTTGCCTGGGCTGCTGTAGCAGCTAAAGTCGACATTATGTACGGTTATCCCATTACCCCGCAAAACGAGATTATGCATTACTGGACGCGGCTGGCGCCAAAATACGGCAAACGTTTTCTTCAGGTAGAGGACGAAATTTCCGCCGGCTTTACCACACTCGGCGGCGTAATGTCCGGGCGCAAGGCCTTCACTGCAACGGCGGGACCCGGCAATGTGCTGATGCAGGAGTCGGCGGGTATGGCCGAAATGATGCGGCTGCCGATCGTCTATATTATTCAGCAGCGCGGCGGCCCCTCCACCGCAACTGTTATTTATGCTCAGCAGGAAACAACACTGACCTGTTTCGGCGGCAATGGCGAGGGGCATCGTATTGTTTATTCGACAGCGACGCACCAAGAACTGTTTGACTACACCATTAAGGCATTCAACTCAGCCTGGACGTATCGTTTCCCGACTTTTGTGCTGGGCGACGGTTATCAGGCCAAGATGCGCGAGCCGCTGACAATTTATGATCCCGAAGAACGCGGTCAGACGCTGGTCAAACCGGTGGCGCTGGTCGGTGAGAATATCAAAGGCAAGCAATTTAAACATCTGCGCAATACTTACAATACGGAAGACGAACTGTACGAAGTGGTTATGGCCAACCAGCGCGACTGGGACGCCATGGCGCCGAAAGTCGTCGAATGGGATCAAAAAGGCTGTGAAGACGCCGAGGTTATTTTCGTCACTCACGGCGTGGTATCCCGCGCGGCTTCAACCGCTTACGACCAGCTCCGTGCCCAGGGCAAAAAAGTGGGCTACTTCCGTCCGATTACGGTCCGTCCATTCCCCGATGAGCAGTTAGGAGCGGCAGTTAAAGGCGCGAAAAAACTGCTCGTCGCCGAATCGGCCTATGGCCAGCTGCTCAAGATGGTGAAGACGGCGCTTTACGGCAGCAATGTTGAAATTGTTCCCATGCTGCGTCCCGGCGTCGGCATTACTACCGAGGAAATCGTGGAAGAATATAGCAAACTGTAATCGTAGGAGGGGAAACAAGATGCAAGAACTCAAAGAAAACAACGTTCTCCAGCCGGCGATGCCTTCCAGCTGGAACGAAGAGTCCAAACCCCATAAATTTTGCCCGGGCTGCGGTCATGGCATCATTCTGAAAGCTCTGGGCGAGGCCATTGACGAACTCGGCATTAAGGATCAGGTTGTATTCGGCTGCGATATCGGCTGTTCGCTGTTGTCGTGGGATTTCTTCGCCTGCGACTCGGTGCAGACACACCACGGCCGCACCACGCCGGTAATTACCGGCATGAAGCGCGCCAATAACGAGATCATCGGCATTGCTTACATGGGCGACGGCGGCGGCTACGCCATCGGTTCGCAGCATCTTTTCAATGCGGCGGTACGCAACGAAAAGATCACCATTATTTTGTGCAACAACTGCAACTATGGTATGACCGGCGGTCAGATGGCGCCTACCACTCTGCCCGGCATGAAGACTGAAACTTCGCCTTACGGCCGCGATATTGAACAAACCGGCGCTCCTACCAAAGGCCCGGAAATGGTCGCCGCTGTGGCCCCTGAGGGCGCTTATGTCGCCCGCGGTACGGTCGCCAATGTTCGGCAGGCTAAAGGTTTTATCAAGAAGGCTCTCGAAAACCAAATGGCCGGACGGGGCATCTCGTTCGTGGAAATCCTCTCCGGATGTCCGACCAACTGGCGCACCAACGCCAAGCAGACCTGGGAGTTCATTGAGAAAGATATGGCGCAATACTTCAAGGTCGGCGAACTACGCGTACCGCAGGTAAAGGAGGGCTAACAGAATGGCTAAAGTTGTGAAGGTTGCCCTGGCCGGCGAAGGCGGTCAAGGCGTGCAATCCATCGCGGAAATTTTGGCTGAGGCCGCAAACGACGAAGGCAAAAATGCGCTCTATATTCCGAACTTCGGCGTAGAGCAACGCGGCGGCGTTTCCATTGCCTTTGTGCAAATCAGCGACGGGCCCATCGGCGCTCCCAAATTTCAAAAAGCCGACATCCTGATACCGCTCAGCCCGAGATCGGTGAAGCGTACCCAGATGTACGCCGGCAAAGATACCATCTATGTATATGACAACTCCCTGATTCAAGAAGGGGAAGTAAATGACAACATTATCGGTCTGCAGTACTTTGACGTAACGCCGCCCTGTCCGACCGCAGAGCAGCCCAATGCTGATCTGCCTGCCGACATGATCGCCGGCGAACCCAAAACCTGCTCGTTCACCAAGCCCGGGCAAGGCGTAAATCCTGCCGACATCCCGGAAGTCAAAAAAGTGATAGCCATTCCCGCGAACGATATCGCCAAAAATGAGATGCATCCCCGCGTATTCAACATGATTATTCTGGGTGCGGTTATCGCAGCAACAGAAGTACTGCCGCTTGATACCATCAAAAAAGCGCTCGATACCAAGCTTGGCGACAAATTCAAAGAGAATCCCGAACTGCGCACCATGAACTTTACGGCTCTGGATCGCGGTTACAATCTCATTAAGAGCGCGATGTAAGGAGGGGAAAAGATGGCTAAGGTAAATTGGGAATCGGCAAAGTATGAAAGCGGCAAAGGCCTGTGGGTTGTTTTCCCCGGACTTTGCAAAGGCTGCGGCCTCTGCATCGAAAAATGTCCGGTTAAATGCATCAGTTGGTCGGAAGAACTTGGTGTTTACGGCACGCCGCGGGTTGAAGCCAATATGGAAAAATGCATCGTGTGCGGCATTTGCCAGATGGTATGCCCCGACTGCGCCATACGCGTAGAGAAGAAGAAGTAAAGTAAAGCATAGACTGTCGCGGGACAATGTTGTATGATAATAACAGACTTTCGTTGCAGGTGATTAGCAGAGTGAACAAAACCTCCATGTTTGCGGTCATACAACAAGATTTAAAGCAGGTAGAAACTGAGCTGAAGTCTGTTATTCAGTCTCCCGTCGACCGGGTAAACCACATTTATTCGCATCTGTTACAGGCGGGCGGCAAGCGCTTGCGGCCCGCCCTGTATATGCTTTGCGCCAAAAGCAGGAACATCAGCCATGAGCCCCAATGGCCTTTGGCGCTGGCGATCGAACTTATCCATATGGCCACGCTGGTGCATGACGACGTAATTGATAACGCTGCCCCCCGCCGCTCGCATCCCACCGCTAATGTCGTATGGGGCAATCATGTATCGGTATTGGCGGGCGACTATTTGTTTGCCAAGGCATTCTCCATTGTGGCGGCCAACGCCGACAACAGGTGCTTGCGCAAACTGACGGAAGTGGTATGCTCCATATGCGAGGGCGAGATCTTGCAGAGCAAGGC
>JAOACF010000036.1 GCA_026417995.1 Negativicutes bacterium | reverse complement strand
GCCGGCGGGTGCATTAATGCACGCTTCCAATGGATTAACCGGAACCTGGTCCACTCTTCTATGGGCAGCAGTTCCGTTTTGGGCTGAAGCCGCATTTGCGGTATGGTTATGGTTATATCCGGAATTCTCTTTGTTTCTCCGGCTCAAGAGTGCACTAAGCCGGGCCCAGCATCTCATCCACCAGGCTTTCTCCTGTGTCGCCGGGGCAAATCCCTGTTCATGGTTAAAATTCAGGCGAGAAGTTTCCTTCTGTGCATACGCATCGTTTTTTTCTGCCGTAGCCGCGTCCGATGTTTCCAAATAGCGCAAGATATTGGTAATCGTGCCGCTGTCGGTGCGATGGCCAAGTGTCAAGGGAATTACACTGATTAAATCGGCGCTGGTTACCGAATTGCGGCCCTCAAGCAAAGCGTTGAGGCGAGCCCCTGTTGCCAGGGCTTCAATACCTCTCAGACTTTCCAGGCCAAAATCGATATAAATACTTGCAAGTAAAGTCATAATTCTTTCGTCCGATTGGATGGCATCCAAATATAAGGGTAACTGCCACGCCACCGGAGTGCTTAGCGCCTGCTTACCCCCAGTCCGCCTCTGATCCAAAATGCAAGTAACCGCCTGGTATTCATTCGGCCGCCCCATTGCAATAACCGCATCAAACCGGTCAGAAAGCTGCCGGCGTATCTGCGTAAGACCGCCGGGATCTTCGTCCGGATTGGATGCCGCCCATACTGTAACATTAACCGGCATAGTAACCGTGGGTAACCCAGTTTCCTCAATTTGTATTTTACCTGGCTTTGTTCCCATGACATCCAGCAGAACATCGGCTAATTCAGGGGCAGTATCCGCTAAGCGGTTAATTTCATCGATAAAGATTATACCGCGGTTCGCTTGTGGTATTGTGCCTGGCAGCATTGCAGCAATCGGCTCGAGCGGGTTGGTCAATTTACCAAGATCAATACTGCCTACCACGGTTCCCAGTTTTGCAGCGTGGGATATCTCCAGAAACGGACAGGGCACAGTTTCCGTACCAATAGCCGCGATTTGCGCCGGAGTCAACGTTTTATGCTCTGGGCAATGGGGATTAGCAGGATGACAATTATACAGACACCCTGCAATCCGGACAATAGGCGGCAATATCTCTTTAGCTGCCCGCATAATTGTGGTTTTCCCCGTGCCACGCAATCCTTCGACATGAATATGAAACGGATAACCGCTCTGGAGTGCGGCAACCGACATTTCTACCGCCCGAAACAAATTCTGGTTACCTGAATGTCTAATCAATTCAAAGTATGATTTCATCAAACCCCTCCCTCGCTTTCCATTAGTGTTCCCATTCACCCGCCACAAATACAAAAAGGGCGTAGACCCGCCCTTTTCTTAGACAATCCAAACGAAAAAAATTATAATCATACCCAATCCACATGCAAAGCGCAGCAATGTCGCCGCCATTGCGCGCAATAAAGCAGCACTAACTGCATCCAATCTGGGTAAAAGATTTTTACCGACAACCAATTGCCAGATTAAAATCCCGGCAATTCCCAAAAGAGCGTCGGATGCCAACATGCCGCCTACACTACCTACCGTAGCATTCGAACTAAAAGCTGGGGTAAAAGGCAGCCCGCGCGTTAAATACCGCCGCAGCAACCTTCCTCCCAGCTCCCCGATAAGCATAAGCACAAATGATATTTGAACAGGCGTACTCGCCAGGATATCCCCGCCGTTAACCATCATGCCATAGCTAACTATCCCCAAAAAAATTAGCAAATTTCCCGGCATACCAGGGAGAAGAGTGAGCGCTGAGCCGATTAAAAGCCATAGCATAATTAGTACATCCAGAAGTAGCGTCATTGGTATCCCCGTTAATTAATGATAAAGATATTGTATCTATTTCCTAGATAGTTTATGTACTGCGCAGGCGGTAACGATAATAAACAGCGTCATAAAGAGTCCTGTACCGCTCATTAGAAGCAGTATACTGGTAAAATCTATGCAGCTTCCGATATAGACAATCACAGCGGCCAGGAACAGCGCAGGAGTATAGGTCAATCCGGTCAAAACCCCGATCTGGCGGGCGTTTACCATCATAGCCGGAACCATGGTTGTAATAAAAGTGGCAAGCAGCAGCAGATTAAACACTATATGACCATGTACCCCAAATAGTTTGCCGGCGACGCCTGATAACGCCATTGGACCCTGTACATCTGCCGTTAATACTAAGTGTGCGATGAGCAATGTAAATGCACCTTCAAAAATCTTGGCAATTACCGCTAAGACTACCGCCTTATTTTTTTTGCGCGTCCAGTAAGCTGCTGCTTCAACAACTAAAGCCGGGCGCATGCCACCGGCATTATACCCTATCAGTGCCAGCACCAGCATCCAGTCGATCTCGGCAAAACTTAGCCACATCGTCGGCGAAATGCCCAAAGATGCTGACGACGCTGTAAGCAGGACCATAACTATCACGGCGGGCATAAGCAAAAGTGCGACATAATTGGAGCACCGGAGTATTTCTTCACCCCACCCCCAGCCTGAAGCCATGAGCGCAAAACCGGCCACACAAACTAAGGCGGCTGCCGGCTGCGGCATGCCGGTAAGCATATGTATGATTGATCCGGAAAAATAGCCCCCGGTAAGCGCGCTGGCCGGAATACAGATGGCAACAATGGATAATGCCAGGAGTTTTTTGCCGGTGCAGCCAAATATCTTTCTCACAACAATCATCAGTTCTTGTCCGGTCTTGACGCCAATCCAGGCGGAGATGCCGGTAATAATGGCGCCGCAGATCATGTAAGCAAAAAAGGTAGTTGCATAAATGCCTGCGCCCAGAATTACAGCCATATCCGGGACTACTGCCAGATTATCGCCTGCAATGTGCACCATTGCCAGCGAAACGGCCGGTAAAATGACCCACATGATAGTCACCACCCGTATATGATATTAAGAAAACGGGATAATGGTGCACGAAAAAAGCCGGCGCTTATGCGCCGGCTCAGGGTTATTTTATTCCTTTTGTCTTCGCTTCGATACGGCGTCGTTCCGCTATCTCTTTCAGGGTGACCCAGATGGGGCTGGCGTTAAATATAGAAGAGTAAGCGCCGGAAACGAAACCGATAAGCAGCGCCAGGGAAAAGTTCTTAGTGGTTTCGCCGCCAAATATTAAAAGTGCGAGCACGGCGAACACAACGGTTAAAACGGTGTATATGGAGCGGGTCATAGTTTGCCAAATGCTCCGGTTGACCAGTTCTCCAAAACTTTCCGTTTTGCGGTGAGTTTTGAGGTTCTCTCTGATCCGGTCAAAGATAACGATCGTATCGTTAATAGAATAGCCGACGATTGTCAACAAGGCCGCAATAAACGACGCGTCAATCTCCAGGCGAAAAATGGAGAATACTCCCAAAACGACGAAAATATCGTGTATCAGGGCTAATACGGCGGCAATCGCGAACTTTAATTCGAAGCGATAGCTGATATAACCAATCATCAAAACCCAGGATACCAGGAGAGCAATAATTGCCTGTCGCGTAAGTTCTGAGCCTATTACGGCGCCGACTTTCTCGATCCGCTGAATATCAAATTTGCCAAGTTTCTGCTCAAGGCTGCTAAGCACCGCCCGGCGCTCATTCTCATCCAACACTTTGGTGCGTATTAAGACGTCGGGTGATGTCTCGGCATTCCCGGTAAGCGCCAGTTGAATGGTGCTTTGCTCTAAATGATGATCTTTCAGGACATCGCGAATATCTGAAACGGCAACAAGACGCGCGAATTTCAGCTCCAGCAGCGTACCGCCTGTAAAATCAATCCCCAGATTAAAGCCTTGAACCGCCATGGAAATTAGGCCGGGAATTACAATGAGCGCCGAGAGAAGATACCACCATTTTCGTCTGCCGATAATATCAAATTTCATGTGTCTCCCCCTTACGCGCCAAACACTTTGCCGTTTTTCACGACATTAGCGTTCATCAATGATTTCAGCATAAATTTGGTAGCGGTGATTGCAGTAAACATGCTCAGCATAATACCAAGTCCCAGCGTGATAGCAAAGCCTTTGATCGGTCCGCTACCCAGAAAGAACAGTACTGCCGCCGCGAACAGGGTTGTGACATTCGAGTCAAATATCGTGGCAAAAGCTCTGGTAAACCCTGCGTCCATAGCTGCGCGCAGTGTCTTGCCCCCTCTATATTCTTCCTTAAACCGCTCGAAAATAAGGACGTTGGTGTCAACCGCCATCCCCATTGATAGGATAATGCCGGCGATACCGGGCAGCGTCAGTGTAGCGTTAAGTGCCTTCAGCGAGGCCAAGAGCAGCAGTACGTACAGCAGCAGCGCTACATTAGCTACAAAACCAGATAACCGGTAGAAAAGCAGCATAAACAGCACGATTGCGCCTGTGCCAATAGCAAAAGCCAGTTTGCTCTTTTCCTTGGAATCTTGTCCCAAGGTGGGTCCGACAGTTCTCGTTTCAATAATGTCCACCTTGACCGGCAGCGACCCCGAACGCAGCAAAATCGCCAGTCTTTCTGCCTCCTCAATGCTGCGGTTGCCGGTGATTACCGCCTTGCCCCCGGGAATTGCCTCCTGAACAACAGGATTGGTCAACATTTGCTTGTCAAGCAAAATAGCAATATGCTTGCCAATATTCTTTGCCGTAAGATCAGCAAATTTTTTAGCGCCTTCATCCGAAAATTCAATAGCTACCAGGTTCTGCTTCGCCTGGTCAATCTGGGCACGGGCGTCTTTCAAATCCTTGCCGGTCAAGACGGTCGTTCCGCTCTCGTCCTGAAACTCAAGCAGCGCGGTTTTTCCCAGCATCTCAATGGCCTTTTCCGGGTCTTTCACCCCAGGAAGCTCAACTATAATTCTGCGGCTTCCTTCCCGCTGGATAATGGGTTCGGTCAAACCTAATTCATTGACCCGGCGTTCAATAATCCTGACCACCCGCTGCACCGAGTCTTCATCAACTTTGGCTTCAGGTGTATCAACAGCCTCCATGACGACATGGGTTCCGCCCTGCAGATCTAAACCCTGTTTAATCGAAAAAGCAAGCGGTTGAATATAAAAGCCAAAGACTGCGATAATAGTCAACGTCACTACCAGAAATTTGGTCAAATTGGCAGATTTCAAAGGATTTCTCCTCCCATCTCTTTCTCCGGAAAATGCCTTAAAGCAGCTCATAATTATTGATCACTAAATTAAACCGGCACCCCAGGAACTCAGCCGCCCGTCGGCACATAATCATACGTTGCAGAAAGATTTCAAAGTATTCCATCACCGGGCAGATAGTCGTATCAATTGTTACCTTGAGGGTAATCACTCTGCCGTCAGGGTCTACCTGAAGCTCGCTGTATTGCGCCGCATAATTAACGCGATCATGTATTTCAAATTTGGCAAAATCGGTCTTAGCTACACGGCTCCAGTGCACATCAGACTTGTCCGCCAAAATAACAGCGGCGGCTACATGGTTAATAGCATTCCCCCGCTCCTCCTCATGATTGCCGATAGCTGAGACTACCAATACAATTTCTTCCGGCTTCATCTGAAGCCGCGATAAAATGTGATAAGCAATAATGGCGCCTGATGTGCCATGATTATACCGGTTAATCATGTTGGCGACATCATGCAGATATCCTGCTATTGCCGCTACCTCGCAATCTCGCGCTTCGTATCCCAGTTTTGCCAGTATATCACCAGCTAAAGATGAAACCAGTGTTGCATGACGGATACCGTGTTCTGTATAACCCATCCTGCCCAAATAATGATTGCCTTGCGTAAGATAAACCGCCACCTCATGATCGGTTTTGATATCGCTTAGCGTCGGCGTCACTATATTCAATCCCTTCGATAAAGTTCAGCGCTGCATTTAGTACTTCTTCTTTTGTTAAGTTATCAGTATGAATATAGAGATCTGCATGATCCCTGGCGTCGGAAAGCCGTTCCCGTTGCAGGATAAGGCGTTCTTCCCCCCAAGGAACCGCCCGCCGCTGCCTAACTGTCGGGAGGCTTACGTCAAGCATAATTAAAATATCCGGTTGTTTTTTTTGCCATAGCCGCTTAATGCCGGAATGCTCTTGCGCGACATTATATGCTTCAATACCAGCCTGGCGCAAGCCGCCGACCAGAGTCGTCTTTCCGGAAGCGCAAGGACCTACCACAACAACCCGCATACTTCCTTCACCACGCATGCTAATAAGGAAAGGATACGCTAATCCGCCGAATCTTATGTACCGTCTCTCTGTCCGAGACGCCCAGCACCAAGACGGTCATATCGTCGCCAGGGCGGTAGTCGTCAAGTTCCAGGGCATACTCCATGATGCTTTCGGCGATAAAGTCAGCATCTTCCGGCTGACTACCCGTAATTAAACCGAGCAGTTTTTCCATTTGCAAGCAGCGCCCACGTTTGCGGCCGGCCGCTTGAATTCCATCCGAATACGACACCAGGATTTGTCCCATCTCCAGTGGCAATTGATGGATAACCGGCTTCATCTGTTTGTGAACGCCAATAGGATTGACATCTTCATCGTAAACATCAACGCCGAATTGATTTTTGACAATCACCGGACAATTGGAGTTACGGGAAAAAACCACTGTCTCCGTATCCAGGTCAGCGCTTATAATCGTAAGAGTTGAAGATACCTTACCATCTTTCACGGCATACAGATAGTCATGGACAGCACGTGCGACAGCCCCGTCTCTGGCGCCGTCCGCAATGAGTGATGCAGCTTTGTTTACGACCAGGCTACTGGTTGTTTTTGCCGCGCGGCCGCTGCCTTGCCCATCCGCCAAAATAGCGGAAATACCGCCGCGGGGGCGCTCAGCAATTTCTACACTGTCGCCACATTCCGCCACTGCATATTTGTTAATCCTGGCAATACCCACTTTTATTTCCATGATGATACCCCACGCGTAAAGCAAGGCAAAACACAGCTATGTGCTATACTTTGCCTTGCGTGCAGTCATATATGCCATTCTCAGTTATCAGCCAGTGCATGCAAACATCATGTCTCTCACAAGGAACCGTCTGCATAATTTGAAACCACCACGCTATTCCGACCAAAACGGCATTGGGAACAGCCGCCAAAAAACGATCATAATAACCGGCCCCCATGCCGAGTCTACGGCCGGACAGGTCAAAGGCAACACCGGGAACGAGCACCAGATCAATTTCCTCGCCCGGCACAGCCTCAGTCGCAACCGGTACACGTATACCCATACGGTCCTTGGTGACGCCACAAAGGCTTCTCAGCGGCGCGGCATACATAATGCCAAAACTGGCGCCAAAACGCGGCGCACAGACCTTCTTCCCTTGTCTCAGCATGCTTTCAATGACACTATCCAACTGTGGCTCATCCGGCATAGCCAGATAGGCCATGACCGTTCCGGCCGCAAGATAAACAGGCCATTTTTCCAGCAAAGCAGTTATTTTCCGGCTGTCAGTTTCTACCTGAGCAGCATTCAGCAACCTTCGCTCAGCCAATATTTTTCGGCGCAATTCTTGTTTATCCATAATTTGCTTCGTTATTATTTTGCTTCGTTCTGCTTATGGCTGACCGCGGTTCGGGTAATATCAATTTCCACTTTCTCAGCGACTTTCAATGTGACAATTTTATCCGTGATGCCAGTAATGGTACCATGAATACCGCCGATGGTAACAATTTTGTCACCCTTTTTCAAGCTGCTGAGCATTTCGGTGCGTTTTTTCTGTTCTTTCTTCTGCGGGCGATATAAAAGGAAATAAAAAATAACGCCCATGAGCACGATTGGCCAAGCGGCTTGGATAAACTGACTTACTTCAGGCGAAAACTCCGGCAAAAAAATCACCTCCTACCATCCTTGTTTGTCAAACATATTCCACGTGAAATCAGACAAATCCTTTAAGAATGACTGTAATGCGCCCAAAATTCTTGACGAAAACTTAAAAATCGGTTTTCTAAGATTGCTTTACGCATATCCCGCATGAATTTGATCAAGAAATGCAGGTTGTGAATGGTTGTCAGGCGCAGGCCAAAAATTTCCTCGGTCTTTAGTAAATGGCGGATATACGCCCGCGAAAAATTTTTGCAGGCGTAACATTCGCATTCAGGGTCTATCGGACGAAAGTCTCTGGCAAATTCAGCGTTCTTAACGACCAGCTTCCCCCGGCTTGTCATTACCGTTCCATTCCGGGCTACACGGGTAGGAAACACGCAGTCAAACATATCAATTCCGTACATGACGCCTTCTACAAGGCAATCAGGCGTCCCTACCCCCATTAAGTAGCGAGGCTTGCTTTCCGGCAACTGCGGTACAGTATGCTCCAGCATTTCGTACATCAAGGGCTTGGGTTCGCCTACACTTAAGCCACCAACAGCATAACCGGGAAAATCAAGCTCCAGCAGGCTCTGAACACTCATCGTCCGGAGTTCTTTGAACATCCCTCCCTGAACAATGCCAAACAAAGCCTGATCCCTTCGGGTATGCGCTTTTTTGCACCGTTCGGCCCAGCGCGTAGTGCGCTCGGTAGATTTCTTGGCGTAATCGTATTCGGCCGGATAGGGTACACATTCATCAAACGCCATGATAATATCCGCGCCAAGCGCCATTTGCACCTCGGTTGCACGCTCGGGCGACAGGAAGTGCTTTGAACCGTCAATATGCGAACGGAAGGTGACCCCTTCTTCGGTGATCTTCCGTAGCGGCCCCAGGCTAAACACCTGGAAACCGCCGCTGTCTGTAAGGATTCCCCTGTCCCACTGCATAAAAGAGTGCAATCCGCCGGCTTCAGCAACCAAATCATGCCCTGGGCGTAGATATAAATGATATGTATTGCTAAGAATGATGCCAGCACCCATTGCTTTCAACTCGTCGGGAGACATGGCCTTGACCGTCGCCTGCGTGCCGACCGGCATAAAAATGGGGGTTTCAAATACGCCATGCGGGGTATAGAGTCTCCCGGCGCGCGCACCTGTTTTCTCACAGCGTTTAATTAATTCAAAAGTAACCGCCATACTCTCTTTCTACCTCCACCTACAATATCAACATTGCATCGCCGAAACTAAAAAAGCGGTATTGTTCACGCACGGCTTCTTCATATGCGGCTAAAATTTTATCACGGCCGGCAAAAGCGCTAACTAACATAAGCAGTGTTGACTTTGGCAGATGAAAGTTCGTACAGATAGCGTCAACAATTTTAAATTGGTACCCGGGATAGATAAAGATGTCCGTCCAACCACTTTGCGCCTGAATCTGACCATTTTCGCCATTGGCCTCCAGCGTCCTTACCGACGTCGTTCCGATCGCAATAACCCGGCGACCCCGCCGCTTGGTTTCGTTGATCAGTTCAGCCGTTTCCTTAGATATGGAATAGTATTCGCTGTGCATGACATGTTGGGTAATATCCTCAACTGCTACCGGACGAAAAGTCCCTAGCCCGACATGCAAAGTGATAAAACCCAAATTAACATCTTTTGCTGCAATGCGCCGCATTAATTCAGGTGTGAAATGAAGCCCGGCAGTAGGCGCTGCCGCTGACCCCTGTTCTCTGGCATATACTGTCTGGTAGCGGCTTTTATCGTCGAGGCGTTCTTTAATATAAGGCGGCAGGGGTGTTTCACCTAGCTCTTCTAGTATCTTTTCGAACACCCCTTGAAAACTAAACCTGACAACGCGTCCGCCAAAATCAGTTGCTGACAATATCTCGCATCTAAGTATATCGCCGAACGAAATGACAGTTCCTGGCCTGGCCCGTTTTCCCGGCTTAACGAGCACTTCCCAGTCATTTCCGTTCTTGCGGGTGAGCAAAAATATCTCCACCTTGCCGCCGGTATCGGCCCGTACGCCAATCAGCCGCGCCGGGATGACCTTCGTGTTGTTAAAAATAAGCGCATCCCCAGGCTCCAGGTAATCAGGCAAATTGTAAAAGCGCTTATGGGAAATAATTCCCGTCTTCCGGTCAAGCACAAGAAGACGGGAATGATCACGCGGCTCACACGGTTTTTGCGCGATTAGTTCTTCTGGCAAATCATAATCAAACTCGGAAAGAAGCATTCATTAGGCTCCTAATATATTTTTTGTATCTCCACACCTTGGTAGTAGTGTTTCAAGATGGTCTTAAAATATGCAGTATCACCGGCTGGCGCCTTTTCCGCCATTGCCTTGGCGCCCCATTGCGACATACCAACCCCATGCCCATAGCCAAAACCGGTAATAATAATTTTTTCATTTTCGCGATAAGAAAAACGCCGCATATTGTCTTTGTCGGTAATCAAACCTTTTTCTGGGGTTGGTTTCAGTTTTACTTCAACCGTCTTTGTTTCCCGGTCGCCATAGCTGTCGGTGATTTCAAACGGAATAGCCGGGCTGGCCATGGTCACCAGGTGAATATCAAATAACGTGCTGGGTAATCCTAGCAGCGAACGCAACCGTGCACCGCTGATTTCAAAAGATCCAAGCGTTCCGGTAATGCGTAAGGTTTTTACTCGCCCGGACGCGCTCCGGTCGGGCGCCGGCTTAAGCGGCTGCATCAGTCTCGAAAGTTCGAGAACTTCAAGCTTTCCCACTCTATAACCGGCGTTTGTTAGCGCCGCCTCAAGCTCGGTCGCAGTAATGGCACGCTCCCAGCGGTAACGCGGTCCTTTTTGGTCAAAGTCCGGTACCGAGCGCAGGTAGGGAAGATATGCCCCCCAAACATCCTCGCTGTTCTCCGTATAACCGCCGGCGCTGCTATGATAGTAAGCCGGGACAGGCTTACCCCGGTAAGTTATAACAACCCCCCGTGTTGCATCAACTGCCCGGGAGCCTCTGATATTCTCGCCATCCAGTCCACCATAAACCTGACAGTCAGTTGTCGCGCATACATCGAAGCCATCGGCTTGATGTTTGTTGAGACTAATTAACGACAATATATAAGAACGTGCAGCCACGGCCTGTGCCTTGAGAGCTTCTTCCGGCCAATCAGGGGAAACCTCCTGACTAATAGTACCATATAAATATTGTTCGACAGGCAGAGAGTTGACTACGGTTAATCCACCTTTGCCGGCCGTGCGGTAAATCTCTACTATACCGCGATACCGCCGCTTATTCACTTCAATGTAATGCTCTCCCTCAGCAGCTATACGTACCGTAAGTTTGCCGGTATTTATCGCCTTGCCATTTATTGCGACCGCAGCTTCTCTGACCGATATGGCTGCCTTTTCCTGCGCCTTATATTGAGCCGCAACCCTGCCATCGCTGTCTATTAGTTCGTAAGGCACACCAGCGGTAATGAGCACGTTTATCTGATTGGTTAAAATACCGACACGAATGTTTTTTTCAGCTATAGCGCCCTCGGCAACGGGTACGCGTAAAAAAACGGCGAAAGCCGCCACCATGATCATCGTCAATATTGCGCCCGGTTTACTCCTCGTCACATTAATCACCTCAGTCAAAATTAACGGCGGAAAAATAAGTTGAGCAGGATTGTAAGCACAATACTGATGATAATAGAACTGACTATAGGGAAATGGAAACTAAAATTTTCTTTTTGCACATGGATATCACCCGGTAAGCGCCCTAAACTGACAAATTTGCCGCCGAAGTGCAGCAAGGCGCCGATGATTAAAATCGCCGCCCCTATGGCCATCAGCGTTTTGCCAAATGAGTCGAAGCCGCCTAGCATGTACTTTTCTCCTTTCGCACCCGGTAGTAACGCTCTTTTTCGCTAAAAATACAGCCGCAGTAGGGTTGACGGTATAACTCCCACTCCTTGCTCATGCGTACACCTTCATTCCAGCCTTCACGAAAGTCTACATAGAAAAAAGGTATCTGCTCAGCTTTTGCAACTTGTTCACCAATTCCCCTAATCATTTCATGTTTCTGATAGGGGCTGACCAGCAAGGTCGTGCTGAAAGCCTCATAGTTGTTTTCCCGCGCCATTATAGCGGCTTTTCGCAAGCGTATACTGTAGCAATACTCGCAACGCTTGCTTAGGTCTTGCATTGCACCGCTTAAAAAATCCTCCAGGGCATATGTCGCGTCAACAATAAGCTCGATGCCGGCCTTAGCTGCAAATTCCCGGGAAGTTTCCAGTCGTTTAGCAAACTCTTCATAGGGATGGATATTGGGATTATAGAAAAAACCGGTCAGCTCATGCCCGACTGCTTTGAGCGCCGCCACCGGATAAGCAGCGCAAGGGCCACAGCAGACGTGCAGCAGCAAACGCATTCAATATCACCGACCTTACCAAAGTTTCTCTTGTTCTTCTCCCCCATAAGACAAACCAAGATGCTCATAAGCCGCCTTAGTCGCGATCCTGCCGCGGGGCGTCCGCTGCAGGAAGCCTAACTGCAATAAAAAAGGTTCGTAAACATCTTCCACAGTGATTGTCTCCTCGCTGGCGGCGGCTGCCAGCGTATCCAGGCCGACGGGTCCCCCGTTGAATTTCGTGATAATGGTCATTAAGAGCGCTCTATCCGTCTTATCCAGTCCGGATTTGTCAACGTCCAGCATCGCCAGTGCCTTGTCGGCGATTGCTGCGGTGATGATATTGCTGCCGCTGACTTGCGTATAATCTCTTACACGTTTCAGCAGACGGTTCGCTATGCGAGGAGTACCCCTTGAGCGTTTTGCAATTTCCTCAGCGCCGCCCTGATCGATCTCGATATTGAGTATTTTGGCTGCACGTGTCACGATACATTGCAGTTGAACCGTATCATAATACTCCAGGCGACACATAACACCAAACCGATCGCGTAGCGGTGATGTCAACGCGCCTGCCCGGGTTGTTGCCCCTATTAGGGTGAAGCGTGGCAAATCCAGACGAATGGAACGCGCGCTCGGTCCCTTGCCAATGATAATATCAAGCGCATAGTCTTCCATTGCCGTATACAAAATTTCCTCAACACTTCGGGATAAACGGTGAATTTCATCAATAAACAGCACATCGCGCTCCCCGAGATTGGTAAGAATAGCCGCCAAGTCACCCGGACGCTCTATGGCAGGTCCCGAAGTAATCCGTAAGTTCACGCCGAGTTCGTTGGCGACGATTCCCGCTAACGTTGTCTTCCCTAGTCCCGGCGGCCCATATAAAAGCACGTGGTCTAACGCCTCACCGCGTGACAGAGCTGCTTGAATAAAAATGCTTAAGTTATTTTTCACCTGATCCTGTCCGATATATTCGGCAAGCCGGCGGGGCCGCAGGCTATACTGCCAATGATCGGCACCCTGCTCTTGTCCGGCAATAATACGCTCTTCCATCTATTTCCCCCTGACGAATTCTTTGAGCACAGCCTTAATCATACCTTCAACAGTGAGGCCTTGATCCTTCAGACGCCGCAGAACGGGCAGAATTTCTGCCTGGCTATAGCCAAGAGCAATCAGCGCCTGCAGCGCTTCCTGCGAACTGTCTCCTGCTGGTGCAAATACCTCCTGTGCCGGACTGTCTTCGCTGGCGCCGGTTTGCGCCAGCTTATCCTTCAGCTCTAACACAATCCGTTCCGCTGTTTTTTTGCCGATCCCCGGTAGCTTGGTCAATAGCGAAATGTTCTTTTGGATGACCATGAGGCGAAATTCGTCTGCCGAGACGGCTGATAAAATCGTTAACGCGACTTTAGGGCCTATGCCGGTAATGGAAATAAGCTGCATAAACATCTCATACTCGTCTTGGCGGCTAAACCCATAAAGCAATAATGCATCTTCCCGTACGTTGAGGTAGGTGAATAATATGGCTGGCTGCCCGATATTTAATGTCCTGCGCGTCGACTCCGGCACAAATATTCGATAGCCTACGCCATTTACGTCTAGAAAACAGAACTCAGGAAAAACGTGGGATACAATACCTTTTATGTAGCCAATCATTGCAATGAGCCCCACATTCTGCCACCATGGGTCGAATGTGCGGTACAAATGGCTACGGCAAGCGCATCCGCGACATCATCCGGTTTTGGCTTGTCCGGCAAACCAAGTAATCGCTGAGTCATAAGAATGACTTGTTCCTTGGTTGCTTTGCCATAGCCGACAACTGACTGCTTAACTTGAAGCGGCGTATATTCCTCTACTTTGACCGCGTTTTGCGCTGCAGCAAGCAGTACGACACCGCGCGCTTGTCCGACTGCCATAGCCGTGCGAACATTCTTGTTAAAAAACAACTCTTCCACGCCAACAACATCGGGTCTATGAATCTTAAGCATTTGATCAAGTTCAGAAAATATAATGTTCAGCCGGTCGGCAAGCGCAATCCGCGGGCTTGTCTGAATAGCGCCATACCGTACGGCTTTTAATCGGTTGCCCTGCACTTCAACAATGCCAAACCCGCATATTGCAGTGCCCGGATCGATTCCTAATACCAGCATAGAGCAGCCCCCTTTGTTCATCAATTTCTACAGCAGGCGCCCTATTTCCTTTTTATCCGCTCTGAGCCGATACATAAAGAAGGGAGAGGATTTCCCCCTCCCTTGTTTCTTACCTTGACTGCATGCCTTCCAGTGTTCGGAGCAGCTCCTCCCGGGATTGCACTTCAAGCCCCCGTCGCAGCTCTTCCACATCCTGCGGCATTAGTTTATTAACCGGAATATTGGTAACCTCTTTTACAATTGCCTTGGGTCCCGGCTTGCCGTAGTAAATTGCGATATAGCCGTCTTTTATTCCCAGGAACATGTTATTGGCATGTTCACGGCAATAGCTGTCTACCTTTAATGTCATTTCCACTTCATTCGTATCAAATTTGTCAATTGCCCATCCTGCATAGATTTTTTGAACCTGCTGATAATTGAGACCAACAAGATTGGCGGCCGGCTTGGTGCGAAAGACTTCTTCATCACCGCACTTAAGATAAATAATACGTTGCAACAGATCAGTAGTGGCAAGTATTTTTATCTTAAGTTCCTGCTTGGCGACTTCAGCTTCCGCTGACTGTTTTACATACGGCGCAGTCTTTTGCGGTTCTTGATACAAGTAATGATGAGCAGTCGCGCTTAATGCAAGAAGCGTAAAGGCAGCCAATATCCCCAATTTTTTTTTTATAAACGAAGGCAACATCGAACGACACCTCGAGTTCGGTCTAAATTCGCGTTGCCTTCATTATTGCCAAAAAATTGCAGAAATATGCAGTTTATCCGATTAATTCTTCAGGAATATCGAAATTTGCGTAAACGTTCTGGACATCGTCGTGCTCTTCCAATGCTTCCATAAGCTTCATCATTTTGACGGCGTCGTCACCGCTTAAATTCATTGAGGTATCAGGCAGCATGGTAATTTCTGCCGTTTCCACGGCAATGCCGGCAGTTTCAAGCGCCTGCTGGACTTGTTCGAAATCTGCAGGAGCAGTGATAACTTCGTATTGTTCGCCTTCGGCTTTAAAGTCTTCTGCTCCGGCTTCGACTACCAGCAGCATGAGTTCTTCCTCACTTAATTTAGCATTGCGCGCAATTGCAAAATAGCCTTTTTGTTTAAACATCCAAGATACGCAGCCAGTTTCTCCCAAGTTACCTCCATACTTGGAAAATAAGTGGCGAATGTCGGCAGCAGTCCGGTTGCGGTTGTCCGTCATGGTTTCGACAATCACGGCTGCGCCGCCGGGACCATATCCTTCATAGCTAATTTCCTCGTAATTGCTGCCTTCCAGCGAGCCTAATCCTTTTTGGATAGCCCGCTGTATATTATCTTTAGGTATATTGTTTTCTTTGGCCTTTTGCAGTGCCAGCTTAAGGCGCATATTCCCAGCCGGATCAGCGCCGCCCATACGAACCGCCACCGTAATTTCACGTGAGATTTTAGTCGTGATTTTCCCACGGAGAGCATCCATTTTTCCTTTTCTATGCTTAATATTTGCCCACTTTGAATGTCCAGCCATGAATCTTTCTCCTTCCAGGCTATGATAAGTCCGGCAATATTTTAGCATACACAATATTGTTTTGGCAAAAAAAATCTATACTGCACTTTTATTTGCAAACCTTTTTATCTATGCAAATGATGTCCTTTTTCGATCTCTTCTTTTGCTTTTGGATTGGCAGGCGCTGTTTTTATTTCCAGCGAAGCAGCATAATTGTCAACTAATTTGGCCGTCACCCGGAAATCGCTCAGCGTGCCCGGGCCACCGACGCAACCGCCGACACAAGCCATCCCCTCAAAAAAGTTGGCTTCGATTTTGCCTTCCCTGATATGTTGAAGCGCATTTTTACAGTTACCCAAACCCTCGCAGCGATGTGGCAAAATCGTGACCTCAGGCGCAATTTCCTGAGCGGCATTAATAACCGCGTTCAAAACCCCGCCTGCTCGGGCGAAGACATGTCCATCCCTGGACGCATTACTGGCGCAAGCTTCAGCAGGAATTTCGGCGATGTTGATATTGGCGCCGACAAACATCGCCGCAAGTTCTTCAAACGTAAGCACATAATCAATTACGGCCTGATTTTGAAGCGCTTCCGCTTTTTTAGCAACACAGGGGCCGATGAAAACTATTACCGCTTCCGGATCGCGGCTTTTAACCACTTTTCCTATCGCTACCATTGGTGATACTGTCGTAGAAACATTGCCTTTCAACTCCGGCAGATGCTTTTCAATGAGACCAACAAATGCCGGGCAGCAGGAAGTGGTCATAAAATCGGTGCTTCCGGCCATTCTACCGGCAAATTCCCTTGTTTCTTCAAGAGTAACAATATCAGCGCCGGTGGCTACCTCTATGACGTCGTAAAAGCCAATCGCCTTTAACGCCTTGATAACCTGGGAAGATGTTACCCTCGGCCCAAACTGACCAACTATCGCAGGCGCTACCAACGCATAAACACGTTTGGGGCCGAGCAGTTTCTGGATGACCTGTACGATCATGGAGCGATCGCTAATTGCGCCAAACGGGCAACTGATTTTGCAAGCGCCGCATTGTACGCATTTCCTATAGTCAATAACTGCTTTGCGATCATTACCGGCGGTTATCGCTTGCAAGTCGCAGGCCCTTTCACAGGGACGACTAATTTCGATAATGGCGCCATAAGCGCAAGAACGCTTGCAAAGGCCGCACTCCACGCATTTCGTTTTATCTATATAGGCCCGGTTTTGCACCACCATGATGGCTTTCTTGGGGCATGAAGCGATGCAGTTGTGAGCTAAACAATTGCGGCAAGCATCGGTGACAATAAACTTATCAATAGGGCACTTATCACAGGCCTCTGGCAGCACTTGAATAATGGGCACGTCTGCCATCTCGCCGGTCAAAGCTCTCGCGGCGGATTCTTCAATGCTAGAACCTATAGGCTGGCTAAGCGCCACATTGATCCTGTCATGCAGTACCGCCCGCTCTTTATGAACGCAGCAACGGTAGCGCGGACCGTCTTCGGTGACAACCGTTTTGGGAATTTGTTGAATTTTCTCCTGCAATTTCCCTTCAAAAGTAAAGCGGGCAGTCTCAGTTAAGACTTTCCGCCGAAGCTTCACTACCTCTGTGACTTGTGACATAATTCCTCCTACTTTACTTAAACAAGTTATCACGAATGATATCAATCAGTTGCTGCGGAGTTACACTGGGGATGGTAACACCGTTAATCCGCACATTAGGCCCCTTCCCGCAGCTTTTTAAACAGGTGACACCCTGAAATTCAACTCTGGCGCGTTCCGCTTCCGGAAGTTCCTGGATAGTCTCGATAAGGTCCTGAGCGCCTAACAAATGGCAAGACGTCCCAATACAAATTTCAACAATCAGTTTATTCATTACGCATCCTCCTAAAATTGCTCCAAAACGACCGTCTTTCCCATTGCTGTCAGCGTTGCCTGTAATTTGCCAATCACCTGCAGCTTGATATTCAGTTGCGAAGGAAAGTGTGGGTTTTGATGGGCCGGGTTGACCGCCCCTCCGGCAAAAATCGTGACGGTATCGCTTTCGAGCAGCATACGGGCTAATAGGGTAGCCCCGTCCTGCAGTTTAACATGACTCAAACTATCCTTGCGGTTTAATCTGTCAATCGCAGCATTTAAAGTCAGAACACCTTCCGTGACCAGATCAATTCCCTCAATATGCCCGATCGGCGGAATATCAGGGTCAGGGTAATCCAGATCCACTGCAAGCGGATTGCCGGTTATCCGGCTTACAATATTAGCAGTAGTCCCTCCGGCAACAACTTTTTTTCCCGGTTGAGCAAGAAACCTTTTCACTATCTTTTCGTCACTATCCCGTTCTGTCGGCGGCCCAGTAAACAGGGTCAAATAGCGCGGTTGCCGGATTTTTATTGCCGCCACGCTCGAATCATCGCCTGGCTTCCCTATATAGTAACCTTCGGCGCAGTGGATGAGTAGCCGGCAAATTTGCTCAGCGGATACTCCCACCAGGTTTTCGGCAGTCAAATAGGCGGCAATGCCTTCCCATCCCCAGCCTAGTCTAAGCAAGCCGCCAATGCCGGCATGAATAACACCGTCGGTAACAGCCACTATTACATCATCTTTTTGCAGCAACAGACGACCTTCCCTGATGGTTTTTCCGGATACAATTTTTTCCTGGCATGGAAAAGGCAGCACCTGGTCGCCCCGGATAAGCAAAGAGGCAGGGCAGTCAAACTCTACGATAGTCGCCAATCCCTGGTTGGATATTTTAATAATGTGCAGCGTAGAATACGCAATTTTGCGTTCTTTACAAACCGGAAGCGTTTCGGCAATTGTACTTACCACTTCTTCCAGCGGGATACCTCTCTGCAGCATTGAAGCCGCTATTTTTGTTGTTAAAGTTGCCAGAATATTAGCCTTGACACCGCTGCCAAGCCCGTCAGACAATACAACAATTGTTGATTGAGGCGTACGGACTACTTCAACCATATCGCCGCATAGTTCTTCGCCGGATTTAGACAATTGAGCCACACCCACCTCGGCGTGCAGCTGATCCATCTATTTTTCCTCCTTGTCTTTGAGCAGCCATATTAGTTCCAGGAGCGCGGACTTTGTTTCCGCAGTCGTCTCACCCAACAATCCGGCAATTTCCTGAGCGACATGCATTTGTTTACGGATAATCTCTGTAGCTTTTTCGGCGGTTTCAAGCTTCATGCGCTGCAGTTCCTGAGCCCGTTTCTCCTCAGCAGTCACATCGCTGATAATCGCTATTACCAACCCATGTTCCCGGACCGGAATAATTTTCTGCTCGGTGACGATGCCGTACTGCTTGTATTCAACCCGCTTGCCAATAATCTTTTCGCCGGTATTGATCACATGGATGAAATCAGTACAATCAAGAATCCGGCTCAGGCTGCTTCCCTTCACCATATCGATCCGGGTATTAAACATTTGGGCCGCCGTCGGGTTAAATTCCTGGATTATCAAGTTATGATCAATTACAATAATGCCATTGAGCGAATAATCAACAATAATGTTTGCAAACGATTCCGCCTTTGTGCGCATGTAAGGAACACACATTTCCGTTTCAGCAATTCCCTGATAAACGGCGATCGCTTTTTCCCGGCACGTGTTATAACCACAGGCGCCGCAATTTTTTTCATCACTGGCGGTAATCTTACCTGTTTTGCGAAGAATTTCGGCGATCTGTTCGTCTGTTGGCACCTCAAGATAAACAGGAACAGCTCGATGTTGTTTCCGAAAATTGTGATTTGCGGCAAAATCTGCACTTTTACCTGTTTGCCGCGCAAATTCCATTACACGCATTTTACGGGCAGCATTAGATTGTTTTAAGGGATTTGCAGGCCCTCCAACGCATCCGCCGGAACAGGCGAGCGCTTCGATAAATCTTGGGTGAAATTCCCCTTTGATTACTCCTGCAAATACCTCTATACATTCATCAATACCATCTACAGCTACAATGTCGGCAGTAATCTCATCAGCCCCCATAAAGGATTTGATAATTCCTCCCGTTATGGGAAAAAATCTGGCGCCCGGCACCGGAGTTAAAATACCTGACTGCTCTGGCAACGTAATTGGCGGAGCGGTCACAAACTCAGTTCCCTCTAACCATGCAGCCAGATCCTGAAAAGTTATGACACCATTGACCACCGAATCAACGTCGCGTGCTTCCTGGATTTTAGCAATACACGGCCCGGCGAAAGCAATAAACGTATCTGGCCCATATTTTTCACGCATAATTTTTCCATGCGTCAGCATTGGCGACATTATGTCTGCCAAGTTATCCACCAGTTCAGGGTAATACTTTCTAATCAGATTAACAACAACGGGACAGCAGGCTGAAATGACAGGTTTTTCCGATGTTTGCAACAACGACTTATAGTATTGTGCAACAATCCCGGCGCCGACAGCAGTTTCTTCTACGCCGTAAAATCCCAAAGCAAGAATACGCTCTTTTAATTCCGCCCAATTATAATTAGGAAATGAACTAATAAAAGACGGCGCAATGCTCATAATTACGCGACGCCCGTCCTGAACAGCAGCCTTCACAGAACCTACATCGCTTACGACCTGTTTGGCATGCTGCGGACATTCGACAACACACTTGCCGCATAGCAGGCATTTATTATCTAAAAGACGCGCCTCACCTTTTTCTATTCCAATTGCTTTTGCAGGACAGGAGCGGACGCAGCGATGACAGTCTTTGCAATTGGCTTTTTGGGTGGTAATTGGCTTCATTGATCGCACCTGCCTAACACTTTAGCGGCAAAGATAGCGTAAACCTTTTCTTTGGACACATTCGTTATGATTTCATCATTGATTTTGATAACAACTCCTTCTGTGCATCGCCCTTGACAAAAATTACCTTCCAGCACAATATTGGCAGATACATGGTATTTATCAATCAGGCCCTTTAAGGCTTCCAGAACAGCGTGTGCTCCTTTTACATGACATGCGCTGCCAATACAAATGGAGATTGTTATCATCGTTCTCACTCCCGATAGTGAAAAGTTTCACTAATATGTTCTTATTCTACCTGAAAATAAGGTTTAGAGCAACAACTTATTTCATGGAAAGGAACAGCGGGTAGAATTTCTACACCGCTGTCTAGCACTATACTCTAAATTTGGTTATCGCTGACTGAAGATTCCCTGCTGCCTCTGCAAGCGACTGGGCAGCCCCGGCAATCTGTTCCATAGAAGCTGTTGTCTCCTCGGTAGCAGCAGCAGTCTGCTGTGCATTGGCACTTGACTGCCTGGCAATAACAGCTATTTGTTCAATACTGCTAACCGCATCATTCGTTGCTTGTACTTGCAGCTTCGCAGCCGCAGCTATGTCTTCAATCATTGACACACTGTCTTGAACTTTGACTAAAATACCATTTAACATATTTCCTGCACTTTCCACTACCTCTACCCCTTCGACAACCTTGGCAGAACCGGTATCCATTGCTTCGATTGCCTGTCCGGTTTGATTTTGAATTTCAGCAATAATATGGGTAATCTGTTTTGCAGCTTCCTGGGATTGTTCAGCAAGTTTACGGACTTCCTCCGCTACTACCGCAAATCCTCGACCCGCTTCACCAGCGCGGGCAGCTTCAATTGCAGCATTCAAAGCCAATAAATTGGTCTGGCCGGCAATATCTGTAATAACTTCCACAATTTTACCAATTTGGCTGCTCTTCTCGCCAAGAATAGCAACCGCCCTAGAAGTTTCCGTAGTTACCACGCGTATTTCATTGATTTTGTCGATGGCATTCTGGGCGGCTCTGCTTCCGGCCGCCGCAGAGGCAGCCATTTCACCTGATAAGTCGGATGCAGTAAGCGCTTTCTGAAGCACGCCCTGCGAAGTTTCGGCAAGGCGCTTGATAAAGCCGGCAGTCTTATTTATCTCGTCGTTCTGCCTTTGTGCTCCTTGCGCAAACTCGTCCGCCGTCATTGATATTTGTGAAATAGTACGCTCGGTTTCGCTTGCGGTGGCGGATAATTCCTCAGATGATGCCGCTAACTGTTCAGATGTATGCATAACTTGGGCAATGAGATTTTTTAAATTCTGTATCATGGTATTGTAAGCTACCGCCAATTGTCCAATTTCATCATTGCCAGCTGCTACCGCTCTGCTGGTAAGATCCCCGTTTGCCAAACGCGCAGTAACCGCGACAAGCCCTTGGAGTGGTCTGGTAATACGGTTTGCCGCCGCAAAACCAACTGCGCCCGCGGCTAATATTGCTAAAAGTGTCACCACAATACCCATATACATGACTTTAGTAGACGCAGACATGGCCTCATCCAAATTTTGTTGAACAATCAGCCCCCACCTTGCCATAGGAACATAGCTGTATCCAGCCAGTTTTTTAATGCCCTGCCAAGTATAATCTTGGTAACCGCTCCGACCGGTTATAGAGGCCTGCACCGGAGGCAGAGCGCTAACATCCAGCATATCCTGCACAAGTTTAGCATCGGGGTGGGCAAGTATCTTCCCCGTACGATCGACAATAAAGGCATATCCTGTCTCGCCGACTTTGGTTTGCGCAATGTAATTGCTTAGATGACTAACATCAACGACACCTAACAGTACGCCAAGAAAGGTATTTTGCGCATCTCTTAGGGGCACTCCGATAATTATAGACATTTTACCGGTACCTTTGGAGACAACAAGGTCAGATATCACAAAGCTTGCACCGCCGGCAAGCTCTTTAAAGTAATCCCTTTCATCGACACGCGCAAGGGTTCCTTCTGTGCGTATCGTCTGTATTCCTTTTGCGTCCGCCACAATAATCGATGTCATATCGCTATATTGATTTGCTATACTGCGCATTAAAGGAAGTTGCTGTGCTGTATTCATCGAAAGCATAACCGGATCCCGGGAAGCAATTGTAAGCACTTTGACTCTCGCATCAATCATTTGATCAATCTCACGCGCCAGAGCGGTTGCTATCATGCGGTTATTTTCATAAGCGTCCTGAGTTAGCGCAACATGACTTATGTACGAAGTAATAGCAGTCGTTGCCAGTAAAGGGGTGGCAGCTATCAGTATAAAAAGAATAACAAGTTTCTTACGCAAGCTTCTTGGATTAGCGCTAGCGCTGCTGGTATTCCCAAACTCAGTCTGCTTAGACAACATAATCTCCCCCTCAGCACTCTATTTCTTGATATTTTCGACAATATCTGGGGATTATCCTGCGATTTAGGCAATAAAATACAAAAGAGACTATACTTTCGTATAGTCTCTTTTGTAAACATGGCTCCTCGAGTAGGACTCGAACCTACGACCGATCGGTTAACAGCCGATTGCTCTACCAGCTGAGCTATCGAGGAATATAAACCGGCACCTACCTACTCTCCCAGGCCGTTTCCAGCCAAGTACCATCGGCGTTTATGGGCTTAACTACTGTGTTCG
>JAOACF010000035.1 GCA_026417995.1 Negativicutes bacterium | reverse complement strand
GTGACCGAGGTGTAATTGTTGTCGGCGGAACAACAGAATAAAAATGTAAAGGAGGAGTATCATGTTTCAAAAAGGCAAGTGGAAGGTTGTAGTGAGTGTTTTGCTGGTCCTGTCTCTGGTGGCAGTCCTGGCGGGCTGCGGCAAGACTGAAAAGAAAGAGGCTCCCAAGGCTTTTAAGCCGGAAAAGCCGATTACCATGGTTGTTCCTATGGCGGCCGGGGGCTCGACTGATATGCTCGCCCGGGCGGTAGAAAAAGTTTGGAGCAAATACAGCCCGCAGCCCCTGCAGATTGTGAATAAGCCTGGTGGTGGCGGCATTGAAGGCTCGGTGTTTGTTTCCCGCGCCAAACCGGATGGCTATACGCTGATAATGGGTTACGGCTCGGGCCATGACCTCGTGATGCCGCATATCCAAAAGGTTGAATATGATCCCTTCAGAGATTTGACGCCGGTAGCCAGATTGTCCATACATACGGTAGCCGTATTGGTGCCGGAAAACTCCCAGTTCAAATCGGTTAAGGATGTTATTGACTGGGCGAAAAAAGAAAATAAGCCGGTAACGGCTTCGGTATCAGTTAAAGCAGGCGCCGTTGACCTTGTTATGCGGGGTATCGGCAAAGCGGCCAATATCAATGTGACGCCGATTCCGCATGCAGGCGGCGCGCAGTCCATCACTTCCCTGGTTGGCGGCCAGATGATGATTGGCGGCGGACACCCGGCTGAGGTTATTTCGCAGATTAAAGCCAACAGAGTGCGGGCTATCGGCATTGCCACTCCTGAGAGAGATCCGGCTATGCCTGATGTGCCTACTTTAAGAGAACAAGGTATTAATTTTCATACCTGGGGTTCTGTTAAAGGCGTAGCAGCACCGAAAGGCACTCCCAAAGAAATTGTTGACTACTATGCCGACGTGCTGAAGAAGGTTGCCGAAGATCCTGATTTTAAAAAGGCAATGGCCGACATGTACCAGCCGATCATGTATCAAGGGCCGGAAGAGTTCGGCAAGTTTATGCATCAGGCCAGCGATGATTACGCTAAGCTTGTGAAAGAGCTGGGACTGGATAAACAATAATAACGCGAGAGTAGGATAAGCACCATGAGTCATGAAGTGAACAAAGCCGGGTTTGCGGGTGCTCCCATTGTCACTAATATGCTTGTCATTCCGGTGGCCGGTTATGACAGCATGCTGCTCAACTTGAGCGGCGCCCACAGCCCATTTTTTACCCGGAATATCGTAATTTTGCAGGATAATGCCGGGCATACGGGCGTCGGCGAAGTGCCGGGCGGCGAAGGCATCCGCAAAACGCTGGAAGATGCAAAATCACTGGTGGTAGGCCAGCCAATCGGCAAATATAATAACATTCTCAATACCGTCCGGCAGAAGTTCGCGGACAGAGATGCAGGCGGCCGCGGCCTGCAAACCTTCGATCTGAGAATCACGATTCATGCCGTTACGGCGCTCGAAGCGGCGCTGCTCGACCTTCTGGGACAGTTCCTGAATGTGCCGGTTGCTGCCTTGTTGGGGGAAGGGCAGCAGCGCGATAAGGTTGAGATGCTGGGATATCTCTTCTTTATTGGCGATCGCCGGAAAACGAACTTGCCCTACCGCAGCAATTCCGATGCCGACGATGCCTGGCTGCGCCTGCGGCACGAAGAGGCTATGATGCCGGAGGCGATTGTGCGGCTGGCGGAGGCGGCGCGGGAGCGTTACGGCTTTAACGACTTTAAGCTCAAGGGCGGCGTTTTGCCCGGCGAGCAGGAAATCGAGGCGGTAACCGCATTGGCGAAACGCTTCCCGGAGGCGCGGATTACGCTTGATCCTAACGGCGCCTGGTCACTGGCCGAAGCAATCGCGCTTTGCCGGAATATGCATGGCATACTGGCGTACGCTGAAGATCCCTGCGGCGCGGAAAACGGCTATTCCGGCCGGGAAGTTATGGCGGAGTTCCGCAAGGCTACAGGGCTGCCCACGGCCACCAATATGATTGCTACCGATTGGCGGCAGATGGGGCATGCAATTCAACTGCACGCGGTAGACATTCCGTTGGCCGACCCGCATTTCTGGACGATGCAGGGGTCGGTACGGGTGGCGCAAATGTGCCACGAATGGGGGCTAACCTGGGGATCGCACTCCAATAATCATTTCGATATCTCGCTGGCGATGTTCACCCATGTCGGCGCGGCGGCGCCCGGCAAGATCACGGCGCTTGACACTCATTGGATTTGGCAGGAAGGTCAGGAGCGGCTGACGAAGGAACCGCTTAAAATCGCCAACGGCATGGTTGCTGTTCCCGACAAGCCCGGACTGGGCATTGAGATCGATATGGAGCAGGTGGAAAAAGCCCATCAGCTTTATAACAAAATGTCTTTAGGCGGACGTGACGATGCTATGGCCATGCAGTTTTTGATCCCCGGCTGGAAGTTTGACAACAAGCGTCCCTGCCTGGTGCGGTAGCAGGCGAACAGCGCCGGATGCGCTGTCAAATAAATATTTATACCGCGGCCCGTTCGCCAGGATAGCGGCAAAAGAGGCGGTTTGTCACCGCCTCTTTTTAGTACACTTTTTTTACTACTATTTTATACTGCTTTAATTTCCGGTAGAGTGTGCTGCGATCAAGGTTTAGTATTGCGGCTGCCTTGCTGATATTGTAATTTGCCTGCAACAGGGCTTCGGTAATTTTTTGCTGCTCGGGCGAATAACCGGGCATTGGCTGCTCAGGCAGCAAGCAAGGCGCTTCATCGCCGCCGTAAAGCTGTATTAGCCGGCGCGATACTTTTCGTTCTTTAGCGATTACCACAATTCTCTCGATGAAATGCATCAATTCCCGGACATTGCCCGGCCATGCGCGGCTTTTTAGCCACTCAACCGCTTCGGGCAAAAATTCAATTTGCTTTTGATACTGCCTGTTGTAGGTTTGCAAGAAATGCTGCGTCAGGTATTCGATGTCTTCCGGCCGGTGTGAAAGCCGTGGGATTTTGAGGGTTAACACTTTCAGCCGGTAGTACAGGTCGGGGCGAAACAGCCCTTCGTTTACCAGTTGCTGCAAGTTCTTATTGGATGCAGCAATCACCCGCACATCGACCGGGATGTTTTTGTTATCTCCCAGCCGCATTACCTGTCGTTCCTGCAGGATGCGCAGCAGCCTTATCTGGGCGAAGGTATCCATTTCCGATATTTCGTCAAGAAAAATGGTGCCTAGGTGGGCCAGCTCAAACACGCCGGGTTTGCCTTTTTTGGCCGCTCCGGTAAAAGCGCCCTCCACATAGCCAAACAGTTCGCTTTCCAGTAAATTCGGCGGCAAGGCGGCGCAGTTGACGGCGACAAACGGCCCGTTTTTCCGGCGGCTGTGATTATGGATGCTCTGGGCAAACAGCTCCTTGCCGGTTCCTGTTTCCCCGGTGATCAGGACGGTTGCATCCACAGCGGCGATTTCTTTGGCGATCCGTTTGGCTTCATTGATAGAACCGGAGATGCCGATAATGTCGGGGAAATGATAGCGGGCGGTAAGCCGTCTGGCCGATACCTCGCTGCGTATATTGGCCTCCATTTGCTGCACGCGGGTAATATCCTGAAAGGCAATCAGACAGCCGATAACGGCCTGATCGACAATGATCGGGCTGATGTTCACATTCAGCAATTTTGAATTAATTGTTACAACTTGCCCCAGTATTTCGCTGCCGGCAGTCAGGCAGTTTTCGACGCTGCGGAAACTAAACACCGTATTCAGGGGCTTGTCGATAACTTCCGCCGCCGAACGGCCTAATAGCTTTTCGGCCGTAGGGTTGAAAACTTTAATGATTTGGTCCCGGTCTACCGTAATAATTCCTTCGGAAGCGGCTTCAACCAAAATTTTAAACTCTTGCAATCGTGCTTTCTCAATCCTGCGGCCCCAAGCGACTTTTTGCGCTTCGGCAAAAGCTGCCCGCATGGAAGAGGTTCCTGAGGCGATACGGTAGGTTTTCAGGCCTTTTTTGGCCGCCAGCGTAATTGTTCTGATCCCCCCGATTACAACATCCGCCTGCATGGCAGCGGCTTGCCCGACCTTTACCGGTATATCTTCCGGCGCGGTAATCGGCAGAATGGTTACCTTCATATTTAAGATGGCGGCAAGCATCTCTATGTCCTGGATCATATTGCTGAATCCCAGGACAAATATATACGGGCAGGCGGCGCCGGCCTCTTTTTTTACCTGATACAAGGTTTGCACCAGATCCTGTCCGGTGATCACCAGTTCTACAACCGGTATTTGAACAGATGATTCCATAATGAGTTTGGCGGTTCCGCCGCGGGAAATGATAACGTCCGCGCCTTCGTTTTCCAGCCGTTTGGCGAGGCGAACGGCTCTTTTCAGCCGGGCAAGATGAAACGATATCTCTGCGGTGAGACCGAGTTCTTGCGCTGTATTGCGGGCATGCAGGAAAAGTTGTTTATCGGGAGCGATAAAGGCGATTTTCGACAAAGCGCTGCCTCCTTTCAGTACCATTGTAGCCAATCGGCGCCGCAAAAACAACATTTGCAGCATATTGCAACAAATGTTGCTGCACCTGAACAGATATGCCGCTGCGCATGCCCGCAAACCCGCGGCAATGGCGCATAACTGTTTTGGCATAAATATTGCTAACAATAATACGGAAATAAAAATGACAAGCAAAGCTTACAGTGCTGAGAAAATGGCAGGAAAATACTTCATTAAAAAGAATATAAAAGGTATGTATGAATAATAAAATTTAATTTCATTATATAAAATCTTATAACAGCGCCAGAGTAAAGGAGCGTATAAGTGTGAAAGCGAAACAGAAAGGAAAGTATGCATTGCCGTATGGTATACTGCCGGCAGTGGTGACTCCGCTTACCGCAGAAGGCAGGTTTAATGAGCAGGGGATGCGCAAACTGATCAATTACCTGATCGACGGCGGCGTGCATGGCCTGTTCATTACCGGCACCACCGGCGAATTCTATGGCTTAACACCGGAAGAGAAGCGGGAAATTTTTGCCGTAACGCTGGATGAAACCAAGGGCAGAGTGCCGGTATATGCGGGCACGAACGGCATTACGACCCGCGAGAGTGTGATGCTGACCCAACTGGCGGAGGAGTGCGGCGTCGACGGGGTATCCGTGCTTACGCCCATGTTCATAACGCCCAGCCAGGAACAGTTGATTCAACACTATAAAACCATAGCGGCCAATACCTCGCTGCCGGTGCTGCTTTACAATAATCCGCCGAAAACAGGCGTCAATCTTGCCGCGTCTACTGTCGCCAAGCTGGCGGAAGTGCCGAATATTGTCAGCATCAAAGATTCCAGCGGCGACCTTACCCTGACTGCCGAGTATATCCGCCTGACAAGAGGAGCGGAGGATTTTAACGTGTTAATGGGACGGGATACCCTGATTTATGGGGCGCTTTGCTACGGCGCCGCCGGTTCGATTGCTTCCTGCGCCAATGTCGCACCGCGATTGTGCGCCGATATCTATGATAAATATATGGCCGGGGACTTGGCGGGTTCATTGGAGGCACAATTTAAGCTGGCGCCGCTGCGGATAGCGTTCACTATCGGCACTTTTCCGGCGGTGATCAAGGAATCGCTGGCGCTTTTAGGAATTGACGCCGGGCCGTGCATGGAGCCGGTTGGCCCTATGACTGCCGAAGAACGCGAGAAGCTGCGCCAGGTGCTGGTCGGCATGGGGCTGTTGGCATAATATGCAGTCGGGTATTTCCCGCATAGGAGGGCATAAAGGTGCAGGAAAAAAGGGTATGCCTGCCTTTCCCCGGCAAGGTGGTACGGGGGGCAGGCGCGCTTAAGGAACTGGGGCAAGTAGCCGAAGCCTGCGGTTCAAAGGCGTTTGTTTTGGGGGGCAGGACGGCTTTAGCTAAAACCAAGCAGACAATCGCCAGCAGCTTAGGCGCGGCGAATATCACCATTGTCGCGGAGGAATGGTACGGCGGCGAAGTGACTAAGGAAAATATCCGCCAATTGGCGCAAAAGGCGCTTGCGCTTAAAGCGGACTTTATACTGGCCGTTGGCGGCGGCAAGGCGCTTGACACCGGCAAAGCTGCCGCTGCCGAGAGCCGCCTGCCGGTTATTACGGTTCCTACCATTGCCGCGACATGCGCGGCAGTTACGCCGCTTACCGTACTGTACAATGAAAAAGGCGAGTTTGCCGGCAATCTGTTCCTCGCAGATTGCCCGGCTGTCGTTGTCGTGGATTCCGAAGTCCTGCTGGATGCGCCGGTGGTTTGGCTTGAGGCGGGCATAGGGGATGCATTGGCGAAGATGTATGAACTGCGCGCCGCCGCTGCCCGTATGACGCCCGACAGTATAACTATTTCTGCCGCAGTGAACGGGGAAATTTGCTACGACATTATCCGGCGCTTTGGCAGCAAGGCCAGGGAAGCAGTGGAGAAACAAGCAGTCAGCAGCGAATTTGAATCAACGATAGACGCCATCATCGTAATTGCCGGCTTATCATCCATCTTCGGCGGCGATAAGCTGCGTAATGCCGCGGCGCACGCGATCTATAACGGTTTTACCAAAATTCCGGCAACCCATGCGGTGGCTCACGGTTTGATCGTGGGATACGGCAACCTGTGCCTGCTGGCGCTGGAAGAGCGCTCCGACGAGGAAATCATGGCGGAGATCCGCCTAGCGGCAAGCTGCGGCATTCCCGTCAAGCTGAGCCAGATCGCCGATATGACCGAAGCGGAGCTCATGCTGGCGGCGGCAGCGTCGGCGCAGGCGGCGGCAATGCGGTGCATGCCGTTTACGGTGACCCCGGAAATGGTCATTCGGGCGATTAAACGGGTGAATAAGCTGGCCGAAAGTTTGTAATTTGTGGCTACACTATGCAAAATCGCTGTTTTGCTCCTGACTTTAATCAGCCTTGCAGACTTGTTTACCGGTGCTGATTTGGGCGCGGCAAAGTTTGGTCTGGTGCTTGTGCTCCTTTTTACCGGGGCGCGGCGCATGGGCGGGGCTTTCCGCAATATCACGCTGTTTTTCGGGGCGGCCGGAACCGGGCTTTTGCTGTATGGCGGCTTAGGACTGGCTGCTTGGATAGCAGCCTTTACCGATATGGTAAGCGTTATTGCCATTTTAGCCGTTATGCAGTTGTTTGCCGTGCCTATGGCGGCGGGAAGATACAATCTGGCAGTCGAATATTGGCTGAGAAAATGGGTTAAGGACGCGAAAACGCTCTTTCTGGTAACGACTGTCGTTACCCATATAATTGCCAGCTTCCTTATGTTTGGCTCGATTCCCGTCGTGGTAGCCATGCTTGGCGAGATGCTGCAAAAATCGGTTGCCAATTACCAGCGGTTTATGACGGCTGCTGTTTCCCGCGGCTATGTAGCTACGTCGCTGTGGTCGCCGGGAGCCATCAACCTGTTTCTGGTCGCGCAGGCCACCGGCAGCCGCTGGGTAGATCTGTTTATTCCCGGGGTTATACTGGCCGTTATTGCTATCAGCACATCGTATTTTCTGGAACTGCCTGACGCTGTTGCCAAGTCCGGCTTCCAAAGGCATAGCGTGCCGGCGGCCTTGAGCGGCATAGACGAGTGGACCGCGCGCCAAAAGGCAAGAGCCATCGGCATAGTGATCATTGCGCTCGTCGCTCTTGCGGCCGGATTGGACAAACTGGGCCTGGGGAATTCCGCCGGCCGGATTGCGCTGGCAGGCGCGGCGGTAAGTCTGGCGTGGATTTTTTCTGTACGCCGGGAGCCTGATTTTGCCCCGGTTATTGCCGACTACTGGCAGCAGGGCGTCTTGCGGTCCGTCGATGTTTACAGCTTGTTTATCGCTATGGGGATATTTTCGGCTGCGGTAAAGCTTACCGGCCTGCTGGCGGCGGTTCAACTGCACCTGCAGGCTATGGCAAATGTGATGGGTGTTTATGCGATTGTCGCATTGCCGTTGCTGATCATATTAGCTTCCTTGGTTGGCATTCATCCCTTTATTTCCATTGTTATGGTCGGTCAGGTCTTTACCTCGCTTAAGCTCCCGGTCGCGCCGGCAACTGTGGCGTTATGCCTGGCGCTCGGAGGTTCTATCGCCTATGCGGCATCGCCGTTCGCCGGTGTCATTTTTACGCTGGCTAAGTATGCGGCGTGTTCCCCGCAGGATATCGCCTTTCGCTGGAATTGGCGCTACTGTTTGGTCTTTTTTATCGAGGGCATAGTCTTCGCCTATCTATGGGGCCTGATCTAAGACTGTCAAAAACCATTTAAAAATAAAACAGGAGTGTGGAAGAAGATGAAAGTTGGATTTATTGGTCTGGGAATCATGGGTAAGCCCATGAGCAAGAACCTGCTCAAGGCAGGGTACGAACTGGTGGTTATGGATAAGAACCAGGAGGCCGTCCGTGAAGTTGTTGCCGCCGGCGCGAAAGCGGCCGACACGCCCAAGACTGTGGCGGAACAGACGGATGTTGTTATTACCATGCTGCCCAACTCCCCCCATGTGAAAGAAGTGGTATTGGGCGAGAATGGAATTATCGAGGGCGCTAAAAAAGGTGCGGTCGTAATCGATATGAGCTCGATCGCTCCGCTGGTAAGCCGTGAAATTGCGGCAAAACTGGCGGAAAAAGGGATTGAAATGCTTGACGCCCCGGTGAGCGGCGGCGAGCCCAAGGCTATAGACGGCACTTTGTCGGTCATGGTTGGCGGTTCCCCCGAGGTATTTGCTAGATGCTATGACGTTATGAAAGCTATGGCCGGCTCGGTTGTCCTTACCGGCGATATCGGCGCCGGCAATGTTACCAAACTTGCCAACCAAGTCATTGTTGCTTTAAATATCGCTGCCATGTCCGAAGCGCTTGTCTTAGCCACCAAGGCGGGCGTGAATCCGGAACTGGTGTATGAGGCCATCAAAGGCGGCCTTGCCGGCAGCACCGTGCTGAACGCCAAGGCACCGCTGGTTTTGGATCGCAAGTTTAACCCCGGTTTCCGCATCAACCTGCATATTAAAGATCTAAACAATGTGCTGGAAACTTCGCATGAAATCGGCGTGCCTCTGCCGCTGACGGCCGCCGTGATGGAAATGATGCAGGCGCTGAAGGTCGACGGCATGGGCGAGCTGGATCATGGCGCGCTGGTGCGTTATTATGAGAAGCTGGCCAACATTGAAGTGAAGCGCCAGTAGCCAAAACAAAAGATCGCTGGGCCAACTAAGCGGACTTAGTGGTCTGGCGATCTTTTCGCATTGCGCACATTTAAGCAGGAGGGGCAGCAAGTGAAGATTGTCAAAGGCGGAATTGTATCCAGACTGTTAGCAGATGTGCATATTCCCAAAATGTTTCGGGCACGGCAAACTTTCCCCCGGCCGGTGATACAGCCGCACGCAATACCCCAAACCGTTTTTGCCGAATTGTCCCAAGCGAGGGTCGCCGGCTTAATAAAGCCGGGTATGAACATCGCCATTACGGCAGGGAGCAGAGGAATTGCCAATGTAGACATTATTACCAAAGCCATTGTCGATTTTGTCAAGTCAAAGGCCGCCCAGCCGTTCATCGTGCCGGCAATGGGCAGCCATGGCGGCGCTACGGCGGGGGGGCAACTGGAAGTGTTGGCCGGATTTAATATTACCGAGGCGTCGATGGGCTGCCCGATAAAATCATCGATGGAGACCGTGCTGCTGGGGTATTCGGCGCTGGGAAACCCGGTTTATATTGATCGGCATGCCTATGAAGCGGACGGCATCATTGTATCCTGCCGGATAAAGCCGCATAATGCTTTCCGCGGCAGGTACGAGAGCGGGCCGTGCAAAATGATGGCGATCGGACTGGGCAAGCAAAAAGGGGCGGAGAGCGCCCACGCCGACGGTATGGGAAAAATGGCGGAAAACATACTGGCAAGCGCCAGGGTGATTTTGGAAAAAGCGCCGGTGCTGCTGGCCATTCCCTGTATTGAAAATGCTTACGATGAAACCTGCAAAATTGAGGCTATTCACAAGGATGACATCTTGGCACGGGAACCGGAATTGCTGCAGTATGCCTTTGCCAACATGCCGCAAATACTTGTCGGCGAAGGAGATGTGCTTATTGTGGACGAAATTGGCAAAAACTACAGCGGCACGGGCGTAGACCCTAATATCACCGGGACGTTTTCCACCGAATACGCCAGCGGCGGCGTCAGAGTGCAAAGAACGTGCATGCTGGATATTTCGGACTGTTCGCACGGCAACGGACTGGGAACTGGCCTGGCGAGCGCCATTACCAAGCGGCTTTTTGACAAGCTGGATACAGAAAAGATGTACGCAAATTGCATTACCAGCACTGTGCTAAAGTCAGCGGGCATACCTATCGTACTGGCAACCGATAAAGAGGCCATCCAGCTCTGCATCAAGACGCTCAACGGCGTAGACAAAGACAGGCTGCAGCTTATCCGCATCCCCAACAGTCTTAATATCGGGCATATCATGCTGTCGGAAGCTTACTATGAGGATGTATTAAACGGCAAATACGCCGGCCTGGAAGCCGAAGGGCCGCCGGAATATCTGCAGTTTGACGCCGAGGGAA
Source organism: Negativicutes bacterium (assembly GCA_026417995.1). Lineage (GTDB taxonomy): Bacteria > Bacillota > Negativicutes > Sporomusales > JAOACF01 > JAOACF01. The sequence continues at coordinate 13,279 of JAOACF010000035.1, read as the reverse complement.
ATCTGATCACGCGGATTTAAACAACTGCCGCCGTTGTTTCCTTTGCCGGCTGCCGACAGATTATTGCCGGCGCCTACAGCAGCACAATTGTTATGCCGGCGTTGCCGCGCTCAAAATCCCGGTCGCGGGAGAGGCCGGGATAGGCTTCAAGCAAGCGGCGGGCGCTTTCGTCGAAGACGCTCCAGTTTTCGCCGGGCACCGCTTCCTTGATTTGGCCGCGCCGTTTGCGCTCGGCCAGCGCCGTCCGGACGCCGATTTTGATTTTGCCGCCAACCCCTGTGGAGCCGTACCCGTGAATTATCTTCACCACCTTTGCGCCGTGTGCGCGGGCCCGGATTAATTCTCCGTCTAGCCGGCGGATTGCCTGGTCAACTGTCGGCATGCCCTGTTCCAGGTTGATGATGGTTATTTTCGTAGTCATGAAATCCTCATTCGCCTAACATGGTTTTAAGTCCTGCCATGCTGCCTGTCACTTTGCCTTGCTTGCCTAGGGTATAGTATAATTCAAGTGTGTTTTGCGGCTGAAGCAGAGGCGGAAAAACTATATTAGGAAGGCAAACAAACATGAACCATAATATCAATGCCGATTTAGTCCTGACAAATGGCTTTATCTATACGGTTGATGCCGGGGGAACGATATGCGAGGCGGTGGCCGTCCGAGGAAACCGCATTGTTTTTATCGGCAGCGCCGCCGCGGCGCGCCGCTATACGGGCGAGAACACCCGAGTCATTGACCTGCAGGGAAAAATGGTCGTGCCTGGTTTTCTCGATACCCATATTCATCCCCCGGGACTTTCTTTAGTGGATTTGTGCGAGGTGCAGCTGTCTCACTGCCACAGCCTAGAGGAATATTGCTCGGCAGTGCGGGAATTTATCGCGCGTAATCCCGGCATAACAGCCGTTTACGGCAGGGGGTGGTCTTGGGGGGCATTCGCCGGCGCTGAGTTAAGACGCGGCCCCCGCAAAGAGCATCTCGATGCGATCGCTGCGGATATTCCGATTGTGCTGCGGGCCAGTGACGGTCACACCTTGTGGCTCAATTCCAAGGCTTTTGCGGTCAACGGCATAACTGCGGCTTCGGCAGCTCCCTGCGGCGGCATTATCGAAAAAGACCCTGTTACCGGTAAACTGTGGGGGACGCTGAAAGAGGCGGCAATGGGTCTTGTCGCGCTGCCGGAATATACGCCAGCCCAATATGCGGCGGCATTGGCCGCATTTCAGAATAAACTGCATAGCTATGGCATTACGGGCATTCTCTGCCTGGGAAGTTCGACTATCGCTGCAATTTTCGCAGCATTTGCCGCAATGCAGGAAGCGGGCAGCCTCCGGCTGCGCGTCCGTGGAGCCGTCACCGTCCAGCCTCAGGACGACTTGGACAAGCAGTTTGCCTTCATTGACGAGATGCAAAAACGTTTCAATAACGGCGCGTTGAAAGTGATTGCGGCCAAGTTTTTTGCGGACGGGGTTATCGAGGGTGGCACCGGACATGTGTTAAAGCCTTACACGGCCAAAGCAGGCAAGGGGCTCAATTACTGCGGAGAGTTTCTGTGGGACCGGGAGAAGCTGAAAGAAGCCTTCTGCCTGGCCAATAAGCGCGGGCTGCAGGTGCATGTCCACTCTGTCGGTGATGCTTCCACCCGCAAAGTACTGGATGCTCTGGAGGAGGTAAAGGCCGCTCTGGGGGAGAGGGACTGCCGCAATACCATTTCCCACTTGCAGCTCGTTGACCGGCGCGATATTCGCCGCTTTAAGGAACTTGGCGTGATTGCCAGCGTCCAGCCCTACTGGCATTTTAAAATCCCTAAGTGGTGGGAGGCGGTGGATTATCAGTATTTAGGCAGCATGGCTGAAGAAGAGTTTCCGCTGGCGTCCTTTTTTGCCGGCGGCGCTGTTGTAGCGTCCTCTTCCGACTATCCGGCGACTATTGTTCCTAACCCGCTTGCAGCAATTGAAATCGGTGTCACCCGGAATATCGATAACGGGGCGTTCTATGGCGTGGAAGATATTGCCGATATGGACGATGCCAGGTATCTTCTCAATAAAAAAGAGCGCGCCTCGCTGGAAGATATGCTGAAAAGCTTTACGATAAATGGCGCTTACGCGCTGTTTCTGGAGCGGGAGATTGGGTCGATTGAACCGGGCAAGCTTGCCGATCTGGTTGTGCTTGACCGCAACCTGTCCGCGGTCAATCCGGTGGATATTGATAAAGTAAGGGTGGTTATGACCTTCTTTGACGGCAAACTTGTCTATGAGCGGTAAGGTGCTATTTTAAAAACACGGGGACAGGGACGTTGTTTCTGTCCCCCGTGTTTCTGTCCTCCGTGTTTCCCCATGTTTTCGAGAAATTACCATAATTAGCAGGAAATAATTTAATTTCAAGAGAATGGATACCAGCGTCGCTTTTTGAAAGAGAAGGAATGGTATCGGTATGTCTGTGTATAGTCGATCCCCAAGAAAGGTTTACGACCGAGGGATCAAAGCATGGACCGGCGCGGTTATTGGCGCACTCGGAGATTTCGAAACTGCTGACTAGAAAGGCGGGTGGAAAAAGCAAAGGTACGTTTGTACGTTAGGAAGTTAAATTTATAAAAACAATGGATGGAGGATTACTATGAGCAATGACAACAATCAGGAAGTAAACCAACCGCTAAAAGTCCCTAAGTGGGGATACATTGCGCTCTTATTCGCGCTTGTATTTTTCTCCGGTTTCTTTCACGGAGTGAAAGGGTGGCAGGCGGCTCTTGATTTCAATACGGTCAACGGTACATTCGGCACCATGAAAGATGCGGCAAAAGCGACGTTTACCGGCATGGGCGGAGCTGGCGCCAGAGACGGCTTCTTATTCGCTTTCGGCTTGATCCCGGCCTGTATGCTGGCGCTGGGAGTGGTAGAAGTAGTTGATCATCTGGGCGGCTTAAAAGCTGCGCAAAAACTGCTCACGCCGCTGCTCCGGCCGCTGATCGGCATTCCCGGTATTGCGGGCCTTGCTTTGATCACCAGTTTGCAGAGCACCGACGCGGGTGCGGGTATGACCAGAGCACTCAGAGAAAACAATTCAATCAGCGAAAAAGAAAAGACCATTTTTGCCGCTTTTCAATTTTCAGCAGGCGGAACGATTACCAATTACTTATCAACTGGCGCTGCGCTGTTTTCATTTATCACTGTACCGATCATTCTACCGTTAATAGTAATATTTGTGATGAAAATATTCGGCGCAAATGTGATGCGATTTTACCTCAGCAGAGTCATGAAGGAGGAGGCTGACAGCAATGGCAAACAAATCGCTGGTTGATGTATTTGTAGACGGAGCCCGCAAGGGATGGAATATTGGCATAAATAGTATCATCCCCAACGTATTACTGGCTTTTGCCATTATTCAAGTTTTGAAAGTGACAGGGCTTCTGGATCTTTTGGGAAAGTTATTTACGCCTGTCATGATGCTGTTTGGTCTTCCCGGTGAGGCGATTATGGTACTTATTAGTGCCTGGATGTCCATGGGCGGCGGCGTCGGTGTTGCTGCCAGCTTGTACACTGCCGGCAAGCTGACCAATCAGCATTTAAGTCTTCTGCTGCCGGCAATTATACTTATGGGTGCGCAGATTCAATATATGGGACGCTGCTTGGGAACAGCCGGCGTGCAGTCGAGATTTTACCCGATTTTATTCGGTATCAGTATTCTAAACGCCATGATTGCTATGCAGATTATGCGGCTTTTCGCATAAGTTAAAGGAGAGGGTGGCTAATGTCTGACACGAAAGCAAGGGTAGAAGAGTTATACAGTATTCTTCATGGCATGCCGGAACTGGGTTTAAAGGAAATAAAAACCGCCGCCTTCTTGGCGGAACAACTGACTAAAGCCGGTTATGAAGTGCAGACCGGGGTTGGAGGTACGGGGGTAATCGGCGTCATGCGCGGCGATGCGCCGGGCCCTGTGCTGGCTCTGCGTGCCGATATGGATGCTCTTCACCACATCGTTAATGGTATAGAATGCGCCATTCATTCCTGCGGACACGATGCGCATTCGGCGATGGTGCTCTGTGTGGCGGAGCAAGCGGCTAAACGGAAAATAGCTGCCGGCACATTAAAAATATTGTTTCAACCGGCGGAAGAAACGCTGCAGGGCGCCCAAGGGGTGATTGACGCCGGAGCGATTAATGATGTTGACGCGATTGTAGGGATACACCTGCGGCCAGGCCAGGAAGCAAAGCGGGGGCAGGCAACTCCCGCTTTATACCATGGAGCAAGTTACATCATGGAAACGACAATTGAGGGTGTAACCGCCCATGGTGCCCGCCCGCATCTTGGCGTCAATGCAATTGATGCAGCTGCCGCCGTGGTAAACGCGATCAACGCTATCCATATGAATCCGGTGGTGCCGACCAGCATTAAAGTTACGAAACTTCATGCAGGGGGAGCGGCGCTGAACGCCATCCCCGACAAGGCCGAATTGGCAATGGATATACGTTCGCAGGATAACGGCCTGATGGAAGAACTGTTAAAAAGAGCCGAGCGGGCTATTGAAAATGCAGCTGCGTCGGTCGGGGCGAAAGCTGTCACTAAGGTTAAAGGCGGGGTTCCGGCGGCTGAATACAGTGAGGAGATAGTTGAACTTGCTCGTGAAGCTATTGTGGCGGTTCTGGGTAAAGAGGGATTGCTGCCGCCGATCACTACTCCGGGCGGAGAAGATTTTCACTTCTTTGTTAAGCGTAAACCCTCGATAAAAGCAGGGTACATAGGATTAGGGTGCAACTTGTCTCCTGGTTTGCACCATCCGGAAATGAAATTTGATACGGGTGCTCTTATTGATGGCGTCAACATTTTGCTTTACATCGTCAATAAGATGGTAGGATTAAAATCATAACTTCCGGCTTGCCGGCCTCCGGGATAATTCCTGGAGGCTTTTCGGTTTGCCCGTGGGTTTCTTTGTATTCATGTTTTAATATTTAAACAATATTGTATAAATAAACCGAATGTGTTAAAATGACAAATAATGATAAAAGATGTAAAACTTTGTCGAAAATCGTCCAGTTGCATATGAGTTGCGACTAAGTTGGGACGGTTTTTTTGCAAAAGCAATTGCACGACTAGAGGTGGGAGAGAGTAACAAATAATAAGGTTGTTAGCACTTTTATATCAAGAGGGTTGAGGAGAGAATTTATGAATTTAAAAACAAAATTGATTGCGGGCTTTGCTTTTGCTGCCGCTATCGCACTGTTAGCGGTCTCTTTCATGGGTTACTCTCACGCTAAAGAGCATATCCTTTCCGGCCTTAATAGCGAGATGTCACTTGTGTTGGAGGCTCGTGTACAAAAACTGGACGGCTGGCTGCAGGGGAAAGCCAAGGTGCTTGAGACCACTACCGCCGTCATCCAGAATACAGTCGGCGAAGCGAATGTGACGCAAGCCTATTTGCAGACTTATCGCCAGGATAAAGATTTAACTGATCTCTATGTCGGATTGGCTGACGGCCGGTTTATCGACGGGAGCGGTTTTATAGCGCCGCCTGATTTTGATCCGCGTAAACGCCGCTGGTACCAGCAGGCGGTCGAAGCCGGTAAGCTGGTATTCTCCGACCCTTACATAGATACCAGTACCAAACAGTATGTTGTTTCTGCTGCCCAGCCGCTGATGCAAGGCGGGCAGGTACGCGGAGTAGCCGGCGAGGACATTTTGCTGACTACTTTGGCGGAGGCCATTAAAGGGGTTAGTTTTAACGGCAAAGGGTATGCGTTTATAATTGATCGTAATGGTATTGTACTTGCTCATCCCGATGCTAAGATGATAACCACCAATCTTCTGGACAATCAGGCCCTTAAGGATATGACCAGAAGCATGCTAACGCAGGAAATAGGGAATCAACGCTACCAGTTTCAAGGTGAGAACAAGCTCATGATTTTCCGTAAGGTTCCTTCGACAGGGTGGGTCATGGCCGTAACAATTAATGAGGAAGATGCCTATGTCGGATTAGCCGCTCTGCGGTGGCGATTTATCCTTGTCGATATTGTCGGCATACTTGCTATAGCCGCTTTCGCTTGGTTTTTCGCACAGCGCATCACCAAACCTATCCAGCAGCTTACTGCTAATGCCGAGCAGATGGCGAACGGCAACCTGACGGTCAAAGCGGTCATTAACGGCAAGGATGAAGTAGCTGTTCTCGGCTTAGCTTTTAATAAAATGGGCGATAATCTGCGGCAGCTAATCCACAGCATCAATACTTCGGCTTCGCAAGTGGGAGCGGCAGTGCAGGAGATGCAGATATCCGCCGGGGAGGCAGGCCGCGTCTCCGAACAGATTGCAGTCACCATTTCCGATTTGGCCCAAGGAGCTACTGATCAAGCGCAGTCAGTACAAACAGGGGCGGCAATGGTTGCCGGGATGACTAAGGCGGTTGAGGCGATCGATAAGGATGTAACTGCTACTGTATCCCAGACAGATAATGTAAAGAACGCGATTATCCACGGTTTAGCTGCTGTAACCAAACAAGCCGACTTGATGAATGACAGCAGCCGGGCATCGGCTAATGTTGGTCAGGCCATCAGTACACTGGCAGAAAAGTCCAATACTATTGGTCAGATTGTCGAGGTTATCAGCGGTATCGCCGGCCAGACTAACTTGCTGGCGCTCAATGCCGCTATTGAGGCCGCACGCGCGGGTGAACAGGGCAGAGGTTTTGCCGTCGTTGCTGAGGAAGTTAGGAAGCTGGCTGAGCAGTCAGCTGCATCAAGTCAGGAGATCACCAACTTGATCCGCGAGATACAGGCCGGAACCGAAAACGCTGTGCGGGAGATGGCTGAGGCATCGGCTATTGTAACAAACCAGCAGACTGCGGTAGACCAGACCAAAGCAGCCTTTGACGAAATTCAATATGCGGTGGAAGCCATTGTAACTCAGATACAGCGCGTAGCTGCCGAAACCCAAAAGCTCAACAATCAAGCAGGTGAAGTGTCGGCAGTTATTACCGACATTGCCGCTATTTCGGAAGAGAGTGCCGCATCCTCAGAAGAAGTTGCCGCATCGACCCAGGAACAGACGGCGGCCATTCAGGCCATCTCGCAGGAAGCGGACAAGCTGCTGCAGGAAGCGGACAAGCTTAAGCAGGCAATACAGAAATTTAGCATTTAAAAAAGTAAGGGGGCGGTTTATAAAATGACCGGCTCTTACTTTTTTTAAAAACCTGATTAGGATTAGTCAATCCAATCATTCAAGATTCAAATGCTTTTGCTGTAAAAAGTAAAATTATTAAAATCATGTAACTTTTCTTATAATTAGGCTGTAGGCAAAAATCATAATTATGCTGCGGTACAAATTTGTCCGCTCGCCATGAACATGATGCAGCGCTATAATGGATAGTACCCTGTCGTAAAATTAAGTGTGGAGGGTGTATTATGACGGAAAAAATTAAAATGCTCAATCCGCTGGTGGAAATGGATGGAGACGAGATGACGCGGATTATCTGGCAAATGATTAAAGACATATTGCTGGTTCCTTACATTGAATTAAAAACTGAATACTATGATCTTGGCCTGGAGCAGCGGAACCGAACGGAAGACAAAGTAACCGAAGAAGCGGCCTGGGCAATTAAAAAGCACCGGGTGGGCGTGAAGTGTGCAACAATTACGGCCAATGCCGACAGGGTGAAGGAATATAATCTCAAACAAATGTGGAAAAGTCCGAACGGTACAATACGGGCTATTTTGGACGGAACGGTATTTAGGGCGCCGATCGTCGTCGATAGCATCAAGCCAGTTGTAAAAACGTGGAAGAAACCTATCACCATCGCCAGGCATGCCTATGGCGATGTATACAGGAACGTGGAATATAAAGTGCCGGGCAGGGGCAAGGCCGAGCTTGTTTTCACCGGCGAAAACGGCGAAACAGTAAGGCAAACCATTCATGATTTTGCGGGGGCGGGCGTAATTCTCGGCATGCATAATACTGCTGATTCAATAACCAGCTTTGCCAGAGCATGCTTTAATTATGCCCTAGATCAGCGGCAGGATTTATGGTTTGCTACGAAAGATACAATCTCCAAGCAGTACGATCACACCTTTAAAGATATATTTCAGCAGCTTTATGACAGTGAGTACAAGGCCAAGTTTGCGGCGGCCAACATTGAATATTTCTATACCCTTATCGATGATGCCGTTGCCAGAATTATGCGGTCTGAGGGCGGCGTGATCTGGGCGTGCAAAAACTATGACGGCGATGTAATGTCCGATATGGTTTCCAGCGCCTTTGGCAGCCTGGCCATGATGACATCCGTCCTGGTGTCGCCCGACGGCTGCTACGAGTACGAAGCGGCGCATGGCACGGTGCAAAGGCATTATTACAAGTATCTAAAAGGTGAGCAGACATCGACCAACCCGGTGGCCACTGTTTTTGCGTGGTCGGGCGCGCTGCGCAAACGCGGCGAAATTGACGGGATAACCGCATTGGCCGACTTTGCTGCTAAGCTGGAAAAAGCCTCAATCCGCACAATCGACGCTGGCATTATGACGGCTGATTTGGCCGGGCTTTCCGCAGTAAGCGAAAAGCGTGTCGTACACACGGAAGAATTTTTGCGGGAAGTAAATGAACGGTTGGTAAAACTCCTGTAGAAGGGAAATAGGCCGCTCGTCCAAGTGACGGGCGGTTTTTGCCTTCTGCCATGCTATTATAAGGAGCTACAGCTTAGTATTGTCGGAAAGGTCTTTTTGGCCGGCGCAGCGAATTAGAAGGTAAACCCTGTGAGAGTGGGATGGTCAGAAATGAAAAAAATTGCCATTCTTTCGCCGGAAGAGAGCAAACTTGCCGAAATAAAAAAACTGCTGGCTGATTATGAGCGGGAAATAATATTTCAAACTGCTTCTATTCATAACGGACTTGAAGCGGTTAAGTCCCTGATCAGGCAAGGCGTCGAGATCATCCTGGCGCGCGGCGAATCTGCGACTGTCATTGAGCGGACGTATCCGGAAATTATTGTTGTCAATGTGCCGATTACCGGCTTTGATCTTGTGCAGGCATTGGAAAATGCGCGGCGATATGGGGAAAACATCGCGGTGGTAGCTTTTCCGTCTTCAACCGCGCAGATTGAGCGCCTTGAGGGGCCGCTCGGAGTCCATATTAAACGGTATAATTTGCTGTCAAAAGACGTGGAGCATGTTGACGCAAAGATTGATACTGCTTTGCGGGATGGCGCCGACGTCATATTAGGGGGCTTCATAACGACCGACATTGCCAGAAAACGAAACCTGCCGTGCGTTCAAATAATTCCCGGCAACCAGGCCTATGTCGATGCATTTTTTAACGCAAAATCGCTGTTGGCCTCGATTGAGCAGGAAAAAAGGAAGACAGGCTTTATTAAAACAGTACTTAACCATGCTTACGAAGGCATTTTGTCCATCGACGAACATGGTCGAATAATCTCAGTCAATCCTGCTGCCCAAAGGATGCTCAGGGGTACGGAGATTGCGGGCCAAAGCATAGGCGTTGTTTGGCCGGAATTGGGTTTGGACGGTACGGTTCAGACGGGCAGGGAGGAGTTCAACCGGCTAGTTGCGATAAACGGCATGCAGGTTTTGTGCAACAAAGTTCCGATTAAAGATGGTAAAAAGATAGTCGGCGCCGTGGCGACATTCCAGGATATCACGAAGATCCAAATGGCCGAAGCCCGCATCCGCAAGGAGGTATATGCCAAAGGACATATTGCCGCCTTTCGCTTTACCGATATATATGGCACGAGCAAGGCCATACAGTCAACGATCGCAATGGCGAAAAGCTTTGCCGTGACGGACGCCAATGTGCTGATTACAGGGGAGACGGGTTCAGGCAAGGAAGTTTTTGCTCAAAGTATCCATAATTATAGCCGACGCAGCCAAGGGCCGTTTGTAGCGCTGAACTGCGCGGCGATTCCGGCGCAGCTTTTGGAAAGCGAGCTATTCGGTTATGTCAGCGGCGCTTTTACGGGGGCAAACAGGGAAGGAAAGCCGGGGCTTTTTGAAGTCGCGCACACAGGCACGATTTTCTTGGACGAAATCGGCGAACTGGACTATCAAAATCAGGGGAGATTGCTAAGGGTTCTTCAGGAAAGAGCGGTAGTACGGGTAGGCAGCGACCGGGTGCTGCCTGTCGATGTGAGGATTATAGCGGCGACCAATAAAAACTTGATTGAGATGGTTGCTCAAAATAAATTCCGGGAAGATCTTTTTTACCGACTGAATGTCTTGCACCTTGAAGTACCGCCGCTGCGCGAACGCAAGAAAGATATCGGCGTTTATGCAAAACGGTTTTTACAAGAGTTGGCCCGCGACAAAAAAATTGAATTGAGCCGCGGGGCGCGGCGCGTACTGGAAGAGCAGCGCTGGGCCGGTAATATCCGGGAACTGAAGAATATCATGGAGCGCATTGTGGCGATAGCCCGGCAGGAGGTAGTCAGCGCAGCTTTCGTAAAAAAAATGCTGGATATGAAAACCCGGAATTCTCACGACAATATCACCGAGGAAGCGAGAGCGATCATGGCTGCCTTGGACAGCTCAGGCGGGAGAATAGGCGATGCGGCCAAAATGCTGCAGATCAACCGGTCTACGCTTTGGCGAAAAATGAACAGCCTGGGGATCAAAAGGTAAATGGCACCGCCCGTTTTGTGACGGGCGGTATTTTTTGCAACAATTACAACTGAAGTGCAACAATAACCTGATTTTTAAAACAAATTCATAAAAAAATGCAACAATTTTGGTTTAATAGGAAACACAGATGCATTTGCTTTCAAAGGTGACGTAAAATGCTAAATAAATGTGCATTTCCGCCGGGTTTTAAGGTGTGAGGGAAACTGGCATGCATTTTGCATATATTTGTACGCGGCTAGTAAAGTCTTTGTGCAAATTGGAGGTTTATAATGGGATTGACTGTTGCCGAAAAATTGATAGCGGCGGCGCTTGTGGATGGGGAAATGAAAAAGGGAAGCCGGATTGGCCTTCGCATGTCCCAGACAATGACACACGATCTAACCGGGGTTATGACCTATCTAGAATTTGAAGCGATGGGCCTCAAGCGGGTTAAGACGGAGCTTTCAGTCAGCTATATCGATCACAATATATTGCAAGCCGACTATAAAAATCCGGATGACCACCGATTCTTGGCGGACATTGCCAAGAAATTCGGGATTGTTTGCACTAGGCCGGCCAGCGGCATTTGCCATCAATTGCATTTGGAGCGGTTTGCCAAGCCGGGCAAAAGCCTTTTGGGCAGTGACTCTCACACGGTAAATGCCGGCGGCGTCGGCATGTTGGGCATCGGTGCCGGCGGCTTGGATGTGGCGATGGCAATGGCAGGCGAGCCGTTTTATATTAAAATGCCAGAGGTTATTAAGATTGAGTTGACAGAGGAACTGCCGCCGTTTGTCTCCGCCAAGAATGTCATCCTGGAAGTATTGCGCAGGATTTCGGTTAAAGGGGCGGTTAACGCTATTTTAGAGTATGCAGGCCCGGGTATTAACAGCTTGAATGTTACCGAGAGGGCAACTATTTGCAACATGGGGGCGGAAGCGGGGGCTACAAGCTCAGTTTTTCCCAGCGACGCCATCACATGGTATTGGCTCAGGGCGCAGGGCCGAGAGCAGGACTGGGTGCCCATCGCCGCAGACGAGGATGCCGTTTATGACAAGGTCATTCATATCGACTTATCCGCGCTGGAGCCTTTGATTGCGCTGCCGCACCAGCCGGACAACGTGGTTCCGGTTCACGAGGTCGCTGGGACGCCAATCGATCAGGTTATGATTGGCGGTTGCACCAATTCGTCGCTGCAGGATGTCATGTCGGTTGCGCATATTCTGGCAGGAAAACACCTTCACGACAATGTCGATACTGCTCTTTACTGCGGCAGCCGCCAGGTAATGCTGGAGAGCATACGGCGGGGCATTTTAGATCAATTGGTGCGCTCCGGCGTTCGCATCATGGAGATGTTCTGCGGCGCCTGCAACGGCATGGGTTTTGCCCCGCCGACCAACGGCGTATCGCTGAGAACCGGTCCGCGGAATTTTATCGGCCGCTGCGGCACACAATCCGCAAGCGTGTACCTTGCCGCCCCTGAAGTGGCAGCTGCTTCCGCCCTTGCCGGCAAGATCACCGACCCGCGCCGTCTGGATTTAACGCCGTGGAAATACCAAATGCCGGCAAGCTTTATTGTTGATGAGAGCATGTTCGTCTTTCCCCCTGCCCAGGCAGAGGATATGTCTGTACGCAGAGGGCCGAACATTAAACCGCTGCCCGCAATTGAGCCTGTTCCTGATCAACTGACCGGCGAGGTGCTGATTAAAGTTGGCGATGATATCACTACCGACCATATCGTTCCAGCCGGCGCTAACTTTATGCCTATCCGCTGCAATATACCGGAAATTTCCCAATATGTATTCAAAGTGGTGGATGAAACTTTTCCGACCCGGGCCAGACAGGCCGGCAGCGGCTTTATTGTCGGCGGTCACAATTACGGACAGGGATCAAGCCGGGAGCAGGCCGCATTGGCGCCAAGATACCTGGGGGTTAGGGCGGTCATTGCCAAGAGTTTTGCACGCATACACCTTGCCAATTTGGTGAATTTTGGCATCTTGCCGCTGGTGTTTGTCAATGAAAGCGATTACCACCTACTTGGTCAGGGAGATAAGTTGCTGCTGGACACAGTAGCGCTTGCGGCCGGCGCGTGCTACAAAGTGGTGAATAAAGCAAACGGCGCCGAGGTGCTTGTTGCCAGCCCCCTGTCGCAAGCAGAACTTGACTATGTTAAGGTTGGGGGGCGCCTTAACTGGATAAAGCTACACAGCCGGTAGTTTTTTCAACAGCCAGCCCTTTTTATCTAAATTTTAAATAAACTTCTATCGTATATCTGAATTAGTGGATTAGTCATACTGCCGGTATAATTATTATAAGCGGCATTATTTCGAATAGACAGATAATAAAAGAATTAAAAAGTGGAATTTGCCGTGAAAAAACTGGTGTTTTCGGCGAAGACGGCTGATAATTAACTTGGTTTCACAATATTTACATAGTGCAAGATAGGGAAAGGGGGCGTTAATCTCCGGTTTATTTGGCTTTTCATTTTTATTTTACAAAGGAGTGTGGATGATGTTTTCCAAACAAACAAAACTGGTAGCGCTGCTTCTAGCCCTCACCTTAGTGATCGGCTTGGCTGGTTGCGGCGGCGGTAACAAAGCTGCTCAAGACGACAAAAAAGGCTGGGCGCCGCAGAAACAAGTGACGCTTGTGGCGGTTTCCGGCGCCGGCGGCGGTCTGGATATGCTGGCCAGGAC
>JAOACF010000034.1 GCA_026417995.1 Negativicutes bacterium | reverse complement strand
GCTGATGTATATGACCCATTTGGAATGTCCGAAATGCGGCTGGAAAGGCGACCCCAACAAGCTTACCCAACTTTGTCCCGAGTGCGGCGCGCCGCTACTGGTTCGTTACGATTTAGCCAGGATCAAGGCGTCCGTTACTAAGGAGGACGTGGCCAGGCGCAGCCCTGATCTATGGCGGTACCGGGAGCTGCTGCCGCTTGTCAATGATGAAAACAAAGTTACGCTGGGTGAAGGCATGACGCCGCTCGTCCATTTGCGCAAGTACGGCGCTCAGCTTGGTATATTTAATTTATATTTGAAAGACGAAAGCATTATACCCAGCGGCACTTTTAAATCAAGAGGAGCAGCCGTGGGCGTGTCGCGGGCCAAGGAACTTGGCGTGAAAGCGCTGGCCATGCCGACAAATGGCAATGCCGGCGCATCCTGGGCGATTTATTGCGCCAAAGCGGATATTGCTGCCTATATTGTGATGCCCGAAGATGCGCCGCCCATTCCGCGCGGCGAATGCGCCATAGCGGGCGCCAAACTTTTCCTGGTGAAAGGCCTGATCAGCGACGCCGGTAAAATCGTCGGACGCGCGGTCGCCAAGCATGGCTGGATGGATGCATCTACTTTAAAAGAACCTTACCGCATTGAAGGCAAAAAGACTATGGGCCTGGAAATCGCCGAACAGATGGGATGGGAGGTCCCGGACGTCATTTTATATCCTACCGGCGGCGGGGTTGGCCTCATCGGTATATATAAAGCGCTGTGCGAACTAAAGGAAATGGGGTGGATTGCGGATAAAATGCCTCGTTTCGTAGCCGTTCAGGCCAGCGGCTGCGCCCCGGTCGTCAAAGCCTGGGAGGAGAATAAGCCTGTTTCAGAATTCTGGAACGGCGCCCAAACAGTTGCTTTTGGCATTACCGTACCCAAGGCTCTGGGCGATTTTCTGGTGCTGGATGCTATTTATAAAACCAATGGCTGCGCCGTAGCGGTAGATGACGCAGAAATTCTGCGGGATCAGGCCGAACTGGCAGCGAAAGAGGGCTTGTTCATCTGTCCGGAAGGCGCTGCCAATATTACCGCTCTTAAAAAACTGATTGCCAGCGGCTGGGTGAAGCCGGAGGAAAAAGTGGTCATGCTGAATACGGGAACAGGCTTAAAATATCCGGATACTGTGAAGGTTGAGGTTCCTGTACTGCAGCCGACAGATGATCTGCCGCTAGACTAAGATAAAAGGACAGAACCGGTTTTCCGGCGCTGTCCTTTTATCCTAGCTGTGGCGATTAACGGCGATAAGCACTATGTCTTTGCCATACTTTTTAGTAAAGTCTTCCTCGTAATTGTTGATTGCTGCCAGCTGATCAGGTGTTAAGCTGGCGATGTTTACGTTGTGCATAGAAAAGCGCCCCTTTAGTTTTATTATGGATTATAATGCCAAAACGCGCGCTAATTATGCGTCAGGTACAACAAAATTTTATAAAAACATTATTTTGTATACACTATACGGTAGACAAAATTCAAAGGATCGCATATAATAAAATACAAGAAAGCAAATTAAATCCAGCGAGTCAGGATAGTCTTACAAGCGCGGTGGTTAGGCATAGCATCGACTATGCGTTTCCCCTGTCGGACAAGACTATCCTCTTTATTTTATAGAGGATTTGACGTGGTCGCGCCGAATTTCCATATAGAAAAAAAACAGAGGGGACACTATGAAAAAACGAGCATGGGCTGTTGCGCTTCTCTTGGGTGCTGTTGCTTTGTCGCTGGTTGGCTGCGGCCGGGTTACTTCATATAAAGAAACCCAATTTTTAATGGACACGGTTATTGATATTACCGCCTACGGCAAGGGCGCGGAATCCGCAGTCAAGGAAGCGTTCCGGGAGTTTAAGACAGTTCAGGAATTAAGTGACAGGTTTAACCCGGACAGTCAAGTATCCCGCATTAACCGGGCGGCCGGGCAAAGGAGCGTCAAAGTTGACGCCGCGCTGATCGAGCTGCTGCTGCGGGCGCAGGGGGTTGCTGCAAAGACCGGCGGCAAATTCGACGTTACGGTCGGAGCGCTCACCGACCTGTGGGGGATTGGTACAAAGCATGAATACATTCCCGGCCAGCAGGAGATAGATAAAGTGTTGCCGCTGGTAGACTACCGTCAACTGCAGCTTGATGTGACCGGACAGACTGTGTTTTTACCCCAAAGCGGCATGGCTCTGGATTTAGGGGGGATAGCCAAGCGTTTTGCGCTTGATCGCGCGGCAAACCGGCTGAAGGCTAAAGGCATAGAGTCCGCTCTCCTCAACGCCGGCGGCGATATCACCGTTATTGGCAAAAAGCCTGATGGTTCTCCCTGGCGGATTGGCGTACAGCATCCCCGCAAACCGGATGCGCTGCTGGCCAAACTCACGCTGGATCGGTGGGATACGGTAGAGACATCGGGTGATTATCAGCGTTATTTTATGAAAGACGGTATTCGCTATGCTCATATTCTCGACCCGGATACCGGCCGGCAGCCGCGGGAGATTATCAGTGTGACCCTTGTTTCCCAAGGAGGAGGCGCCGATATTCGCAGTTCTGCAATTTTTGTGCTGGGTGTTGAGAAGGGACTTGAGCTGCTCAAGCGGTACCCCGGTACAGAGGCAATTATTATTACGGCAGACGAGCGCATTATTATTACACCGGGATTACAAGGCAGCGTAGAGCTGGAAAGATAGGAGGACGTCATGGAGATTTGCACAAAGTTAACTGCGGCGCTCCAGGCGCGCCAACCCAAAATAGAAAATGAAAGCGACTATTTTGCTTCGGCGGTGCTAATACCGCTGGCAAACTATAAGGGTGAACTCAGGGTGCTGTTTGAAGTTCGCTCGCCGCAGCTTGCCTGGCAACCGGGCGAGATTTGCTTCCCCGGCGGGCGCATCGAGGAAGAGGACGCCAGCGCTTTTAACGCGGCGCTCCGGGAAACCAGCGAAGAGCTTGGCATACCCTGGGAGCAAATTCGGCCATTAGGCGCGCTTGATTATTTGGTAAGCCCGATAGGGGTTATTATCTATCCTTTTGTCGGCTTTATCGACCGGCCCGAGGATATTCGGCCAAACTGCGATGAAGTCGGCAGGATTTTCTCCGTACCGCTTGATTACCTGCTGTCTGCCGTGCCGCTTGTCGCCCATATGGAGCTGGCGACAAGGCCGCTCGGGGACTTTCCTTTGCATCTTATGCCGGAAAACTACCCTCAGGATTGGAAACGGCGCGCTACCTATGAGGTGTTTTTTTATCAATATAAAGAGTTTGTAATCTGGGGGTTAACCGCGCGGGTGTTGCATCAATTCCTGCAGATTTGCAAATCAGTTGTAGGTAGAAAAGAATAAGACGAAGCCCTCCGTTGACGGAGGGCTTCACAATTTATTGATTCAATGCGAGGTCGGCAATGCGCCAGTGTTGCCCGTGCATGACCTGATTGTAAATTTCGGTTATCGTAGCAAAAACAGCAGATCGTTTGACCGTGCGCTTCTTGTTGAGCAAGGAGAACTTAAACCACCGTCCTTCGCGCGAAATTTGATAAAGGGTGCTGTTGATTTCCAGGAAGATGCTTTTGGTCGGAGATTGGTTTATTGCGTGTTCGAGAGTTTGTACCGCAGTCCCGTCAAGCGGCGGAGTGGGCTGGTACGGCTTGTTTGGTATCATGATCACACGCTCCTTCACTTTCGCTGCACGATAGTAAGAACGTATTCAGTTGTTGTGAAAATTATATCATGCCAGAGCAAATCCTGCGCGGGGCAAGCAGGGGTGAAAATGGTAGTTAGCTGAATTTTGCGACAAAAAATGCGCTCTTGCGCCGCGATGCGTCATATTTCGGCAAACTCAGGCAAAACAGTCTGCGATTTTTAAGTGGTTTTCGCAAGCGAAGCATGATTAATTGGCATAAGAAATGATGGCCGGCCAATACTAACACCATACAATACTGTTAAGGAGTGAGTTTCTTGCGTCATTCCAGATGGGTTGCTGTGTTTGTGTTAATTGTATTCGCCATAACGGCTCTTGCCTTTGCCGGCGGCTGTGCGAAGAAGCCGGCGCCTAAGCCTTTGCCCGGACTGCCCGGCAATCCGGATAATCCGGGACAAGCTGTTATGCCGCCTGCCCGGATGGTTATTGGTTATTACGAAAACCCTTGGCCGGGAACGCCCGATCAATCTGGCTCGTTTCCCAGTATGAAAACATTTAGTAAGCACATGAGCCATGTTGTGCCATTCTGGTACAAGGCTACCGCCGATGGTACGCTGGAATCGAAAGAAAGCCAGCTTGTTTATGATACCGCCCGCAATCTTGGGCTTAAGATTTTTCCCTTGATCACCTATAAAAGCGGAGCTAGCGACAAGATCCTGGGTGACCCGGCAATTCGCACGAAAACAATTGATCACATTGTTAAATTGGTGCAGGAAAAACCTTATGACGGCGTCAATGTTGATTTTGAACTGCTTAAACCGGAACAGGAGAAAAATTTAACCGCCTTTATGGCCGAGCTATACGGCAAGCTGAAGCCGTTCAATAAGACAGTAACGGTGTCGGTATTTCCTAAAATCGATGTGCATGAAAGCATTCATGGCGCTTATAACTATGCCGAATTGGCTAAGAATGCCGATTTTATTCAGGTAATGCTGTATGACCGGCACTGGGCAACTTCGGAACCGGGGGCCATCGCGCCGGTCGGCTGGTATGAGCAGAATTTAAAATACGCGATTGAGCAGGCAGGCGGAGCGCATAAGGTGATCGCCGGCATCAGCGCCTATGGGTATGACTGGCCGCCGCGAGGAACGGGCGCCGCCAAGGACATGCGCTATGTCGATGCGATTGTTACGGCTGAGAAACATGGCGTAAAGATTGAATATGATGAAAAGGATCAGGCGCCGCATTATAAATATAAAGATCGTGAAGTGTGGTTTGAGAATGACCGCAGTACGGCGGCCAAGCTGGATATCGTAGCTAAATACAATCCCGCCGGCATCGCCATCTGGCGCCTGGGACAAGAGCAGCCGGAGATTTGGCCGATAGTGGATAAGAAGTTCCCCAAAGGCCAACATTAAGTAATCATTCATAAGAAGGTATCAGCAAAACTGGGTCTGCCGGTGAATTCCGGCAGGTTTTTTTTTGCCTTTGTTGGAATATATTTTGTAGGGCAAGAAACAATAGGGCAGAGGTGAGAAAGTGGACAGGATACTGCTGTTTATCGAGAATGGCTTTGAGGATATGGAAGCCATGTATCCGTATTACCGCATGATCGAAGCCGGGTTTGCCGTGGATGTGGTCGGGCCGGTGAAAGGAATGATGTATCAAGGCAAGTACGGGTATCCGCTGCAGGCTGACTTAGCGCCTGATGAGGTGCAGATCGAGAATTACGCCGGCGTTATCATCCCGGGCGGGCAAGCGCCTGACCGGATGCGGGTGAATGACAAGATGGTCGATCTGGTGAAAGCGGCAGATAAAGCGGGACTGGTTATCGGCGCTATTTGCCACGGACCGCAGATGCTGATCGAAGCCGATATTATCCGGGGTCGCAATGTGACCTGCTATAAATCGGTGCTGACCGATATTTTGAACGCCGGAGCCATTTACCATGATTTAGAAGCAATCATTGACGGCAAACTGGTAACTTCCCGCACCCCCAAAGATTTGCCCGCTTTTTGCCGCGAGATCATAAAGCTGCTTCCCAAGCAGGCATAGGAGGAGATAAGTATGGCAGTTGTTGAAGTTACGATTGCGCCCATGGGAACAGGCACTCCCAGTATTAGTCAATATGTGGCGGCATGCCACCGGGTGCTCGAGCAGGCGCAGGATTTAAAATATCAGCTTACCCCGATGTCGACAATTATTGAAGGGGATTTGGACAGGATTTTGGCGGTTATCCGGCAAATGCACGAAGTGCCTTTCGGTGCCGGGGCGCAGCGCGTCTCGACCCTGATCCGCATTGATGACCGGCGGGACAAGGAACTAACGATGGCCGGCAAATTAAAAGCCGTAAACGACAAGCTGAAGGGGTGAAACCAGCATGGCAAAAGAAGTTTTTAAAGTTGAAGGCATGAGCTGCAACCACTGCAAAAATGCGGTGGAAAACGCGGTTAAGGCCTTGCCTGGCATTACGGCGGCGATTGTGGATTTGGCCGCTAAGACACTGACAGTTGAATTCGATGCCTGGAAAGCATCGCCGGCTGAAATTAAACAAGCGATCGAAGAAGAAGGATATACAGTCGTCGCCTAGCTGGTTCCTTGACTAGCCGTGTGACATTTTGCTATACTTTACACAGCCTCCGTATCGTGTCGGGGGCTTACTTTCTATCAGGAGGGACGCACGCTGATGATGACACGCCTGGAAAGACGCCTGGCTCAACAGCGCCAGCAGCGGCGCTTGCGCCAAAAGCGGTTCCTGACAATAGCGGCTGTGCTGCTGGCTGTGGCCATCGTGGCCTCTGCCGCTTATTGGTGGCTGGGCAGCGGCTTTAAGACCAAACGGGCAAGCGGGCTGCCATTTGCCGAACATAAGATCAATATTTTGGTGCTGGGTGTGGATGAGCGTGCGGATGATGCAGGCCGCTCGGATACTATGTTCGTTGTTACGGTAGATACCAATACGCGGGAAGTGTCCGTTTTGTCAGTACCGCGGGATACCCGTGTCAAAATTCCGGGTTTTGGCTGGGACAAGATCAATCACGCCTATGCGGAAGGCGGTGTGAAGCTTTCCCGGCAAACAGTTGAAGATTTACTGGGATTGCCCATAGACTATCATGTTGCCGTTAACTTCGCCGGTTTCTACAAGATTGTTGACGCCATTGGCGGCGTCACCATTCAAGTGGATAAGCGGATGTATTACGAGGACCCCTATGATAACCTGGTGATTGACTTTAAGCCGGGGGTTCAGCGCATGGACGGCAAAACGGCAATTAAATATGTCCGCTATCGGGGGGAGGACGGAGACCTCGGCCGGATCGAGCGGCAGCAAAAATTCTTAAAGGCAATGCTGCAGGAAGTGACAACTCCGGCGGTCATTACCCGGATTCCGGCTATCATCAAGGAAGTAAACGCCGTATTAAAAACCGATATGTCACAGGGGGAAATGCTTAACCTGGCCAAAGTGCTAACTGATGCCTACAAGCAAGGCCTAAAGACGGATACCGTACCGGGGCGGCCGGGCTATATAGCTGACATTAGCTATTGGCTGCCGGACATTGTTGCTTTGCGGTCGCTGATATTCCAAAATCAAAACATCGCGATGGATGATAAACAGCTTGCGGCCGCAGAAAAGCTGGGCGGCGAATACGAACGGTCGATTCCGCACGAAATGAAGATAGCCGAAATACCTAAGTCGCTGCAGCCTGTCAAGACGCCTGCGCCTGCTGACAAAACAAAGCCAGCTACCGATAAACCGTCTGCCGCACCCGCCGGCAAGCAAGTTTCAGATAAGCTCCGGGTGACTATTATTAATGCCAGCGGCACAGCGGACGCGGGCGACAAGATTGCGGCAATCATGAAAAACCAGGGCTTCGAAATCGCCGGCATCAGCACTGCCAGCGCCATAAACCGCAATACGGTGGTGATTGCCTATACTACCAACAACGCGGTGGTCAGTAAACTGACCGGACTGCCGTTTAAATATGTGCTACAGGTAACGAAAGATGACAGCAAGGCGAACCAGGTAAGTATTGTGATTGGCAAAGACTATGCATCGCGATAAGGGCTGCTGATAAAGTTACAAAAGACACTAAAACTTTGTGAATTTTTTCTTGCACTTTGGCGGCAAACTATGTTATAATTTTCACACACGTTATAATACACCCCTCATTAAGGCCCTTTTCCAAGGGCTATTTTTTTTGCCGTTTTACACATAATAGTAAGGCAGGATTTCTGTGGCAACAAATGAAATGAGGCAGAAGATAATACATGTGGCTCAGTGAAAAAGCACGTCGCATAACCATACTCGGCTATATCGTCATTCTTGTGATTGGGCTGCTGCTGCTTAGGTTGGCTTGGCTGCAAATTTTGCAAGGGCCGCAGTATAAACGCGTGGCGGAAGAAAATAGGACGCGGCGAATTACCGCTCCGGCGCCGCGCGGGGTCATTTATGACCGGAACGACGCGGTTTTGGCGGACAACCGTCCCAGTTTTGCCGTTTCGATCATTCCGGGCGAATATACCAATCCCCGGGATGCGACGCCATTGCTGGCTCAAATTACCGGGGTTTCCCGCCAGGACATTGAAAGAATGCTCAATGAAGCCGCAGACTTCCCCTATACTCCGGTACGGATAAAACGCAATATTGATCAGGCGACAATTGCCAAGATTCAAGAACGGCGGTATTATTTGCCCGGCGTTATCATCGAAGCGGTGCCGGTCCGTTATTATCCTTACAAAACGCTGGCAGCGCATCTGCTCGGTTTTGTCGGGAGCATTAGCGAAAGCGAGTATGCCGCCCGCAAAACGCAAGGCTATCATCCCAATGACCTCATCGGCAAAGACGGACTGGAACGGGAGTGGGAGACAGACTTGCGCGGCGAGGACGGGGGACGGGAGGTCGAAGTCAACGCAATGGGGGAAGAAGTGCGCCTGATTGGCGACCGGCCGCCGGTTCCGGGAAAGGCAGTTAGGTTAACGCTGGATGCGAATTTGCAAAAGGCGACGGAAGATGCCCTGGCCGAGCAGGTAGAGGCCAGCCGCAAGGCCGGCCGGCCGGCTAAAGGCGGCGCGGCGGTTGTCCTTGACGTCAAGACCGGGGGCGTGTTGGCACTTGCCAGCAATCCTGCTTTTGACCCAAACGTGTTTGCCGGCGGCATTGGCTATAAAGAATGGGATGCGCTTGTCAGCAATCCCGCTAACCCCTTGACCAACCGGGTTATTCAGAATGTATATCCGCCTGGTTCGGTATTCAAGATTATAACATCCGCCGCCGTCCTGGAAACAGGCCTGGCGTCGCCCGCGGAGATTATTGACGATAAGGGTTTTTATATCTTGAATGGCTGGAAGTTTTACGGCTGGGAAACCAAAGGCCTGGGACAACTCAATGTAGTTGGCGCGCTGGCGTGGTCGAGCGATCCCTATTTCTATGAAATGGGGCGCAGGCTGGGCCCGGATAATCTCGCAGCATATGCGCTGACTTTCGGACTTGGGCAAAAATCGGGCATTGGCCTTGCCGGCGAGGAAAGCGGCGTAGTTCCGACCCAAGAGTGGAAGAAGCGAACGTACGGCGAGGAATGGCTGCCGGGGGAAACGCTGATTGCCGCGATCGGGCAGGGCTATTACCTGGTAACGCCGCTGCAGCAGGCGCTGGTGTTAATGGCAGTGGCCAACAACGGAGTAATATACCGGCCCCTGCTGGCAGACCGCGTTTATAATGCGGACGGTACAGTCGCCAAGACTTTCCGGCCGGAGGTGCTCCGGACAGTTTATCTGCGGCCCGAAGTCTGGGCAAGCATTCGTGAAGGCTTGGAGGCGGTAACTACTCGCGGCACCGGGGCTGCCGTCTTTGCGGGCATGCCGCAGCCGGTAGCAGGAAAAACAGGGTCTGCCGAGACCGGGCGGGGTACAACCCATTCCTGGTTTGCCTGCTATGCGCCGGCCGATCAGCCGGCCATCGCTGTGGCCGTCCTTATTGATGAAGGCGGCGAAGGTTCGGCGGCTGCAGCGCCTGTAGCGCGCAAGATACTGGCGGCATATTTTGCGAAAAGCGGCTAAAATCGCCAAGCGCTAAAAAGGATATCTTGCCGGAGGAGCGAAGTATTAGCAAGATGTCATAAAGATGGTGATCTCATGGAATATCCAGTCAATCTCCGGCTCGCCGGACGCCCTTGCGCCATTGTGGGGGGAGGCGGCGTAGCGGCTAGGAAGGCTCGGGTTCTGCTAAAAGCCCAAGCGAAGCTTACCGTGATAGCGCCGGAAATAAACGAGGAAATACAGGCGCTGGCTGAAAGCGGCCAGATTGTCTGGCGGAATGCGCCATTTGCGCCGGAGACTGTTCATGGGTACTTTATCGTGATTTGCGCTACGGACAATGCGGACATTAATGCCGCAGCCGCAAGGGAGGCAAGGTTGGCCGGCGCGCTGGTCAATGTTGTGGATGCGCCCGACCTGTGCGATTTTACCCTGCCGTCGCTGGTAGTGCAAAAGGATCTTTTAATTGCTGTTTCGACCGGAGGCAAAAGTCCGGCGCTGGCCCGCCGCCTGCGCGAGGAACTGGCAGCGGCATACGGCTGCGCGTATGGCGATTTTCTGGACCGTCTTGCCGCCGTGCGGGAAATTATGCGCCAGAAATTGCCGACAGCCGCGGCGCGGGAAGCATTTTGGCGTAACGCGCTTGATGAGGAAATCATGAGCTTGCTGCGGCAAGGCAGGCTCAAAGAGGCGGAGGACAGACTGCAAGATGCAATTAGTCGTATTGGGCTTAAATCATAAAACGGCACCGGTGGAAGTGCGGGAATGTTTCGCTTTTTCCGAGGAGCAAATCAAGCAGTCGCTGCATCATTTAAAGGAATATGAAGAGATCAGTGAATGCGTAATTTTATCTACCTGCAACCGTACTGAACTATATGCTGTGGTGGAAGACGCGGCCGAGGCAATGCCGGTCTTAATTGATTTTTGGCGCAAGGGCGCTATGACCGGCGATACGCCTGTGGATGAGTTCCTGTTTTATCATACAGAGGAGCAGGCAATCCGCCATCTGTTTCGGGTAGCTTCCAGCCTTGATTCGCTGGTAGTCGGCGAAGGACAAATCTTAAGCCAGGTAAAAAAAGCGTATTCGCTCGCACGCAGCACAGGTAATACCAGCACCGTGCTGAACACTTTGTTTCACCGGGCGATCGCCGTAGGCAAGCGGGTGCGAACCGAGACGCGCATCGCCTACAATGCGGTGTCGGTAAGCTATGCCGCTGTGGAACTGGCCAAGAAACTGCTGGGCGATTTGGCCCAGGCCAAAGTGCTGCTTCTGGGCGCCGGCGAAATGAGCGAACTGACCGCGCGGCATCTTGTCGCCAGCGGCGTACGCACCGTGTTTGTCTCCAATCGCAATCTGGAGCGGGCGCGGCAGTTGGCTGACAAATTCCGCGGCTTCGCCGTGCCGTTTGAAGATTTCATGAAAAGCGCCGAGGAAGCCGATATTGTGATAACTTCGACCGGTGCGCCGCACTATATTATTCAGGCATGGGACGTGGCTCACCTTATGCCCAAGCGGCAGGGCCGTCCGATTATTTTTATCGATATCGCCGTCCCGCGTGACGTTGAACCCGAAGTGGCGGCTATTGCCGGCGTCAACCTCTATAATATCGACGATCTGGAAGCTGTAGCCGAAGCCAACATGCGGGGTCGCGAGAAAGAAGCCAGAGCGGCGGAGGTCATCATTGACGAGGAATTGGCTGAACTGGTAGCCAAGTTTCGCTATCTTGCGTTTCGGCCGACACTTGCCGGTCTTAGGGACAAAGTCGAGCGCATCCGCCAGCGTGAACTCAAGCGTGCGCTCGCCAAACTGCCGGAGGCTACCGCCGAGGAACGCAAAATATTGGAAAATTTATCTAAGATGCTGGTCCGCAAGATTATGCGCGACCCCATTATACGCATTACCGAAGCTGCCGGGACTGACAAGGAAGCCTACTTGTTGGATGCCGCTCGCAGCTTATTTAAACTCGACGATATCGGAGAGGAAGTGTCCAGTGAAAAGAAACAGACTTGTCGTCGGTACGCGCGGCAGTAAGCTTGCCATGTGGCAGGCCAAGCATATAGCTGACCGGCTGATTAAGGCGCATGACGGCTTAGAGGTGGAAATTCGCCATATCATAACCACCGGCGATAAAATTTTGGATGTGCCGCTGGCCAAGATCGGCGGGAAGGGCCTGTTTACCAAAGAATTGGAGAATGCGATGCTGGCCGGTGAGATTGATTTAGCCGTGCACAGCTTAAAAGATATGCCGACCGAGCTTCCGCCGGGTCTTATCTTGGCAGCGGTTACCGAACGCATAGATCCCGGGGATGCGCTTATCAGTCCCCGGTTCGGTACGATTGACAAACTGCCTTGCGGCGCGAAAATCGGCACATCAAGCCTGCGCCGCAAAGCGCAGCTTTTGCATTACCGTCCGGACTTAACGGCGGTGGATTTGCGCGGCAATATTGACACGCGTTTGCAGAAGCTGGAGACTGAAGGACTTGACGGCATTTTGCTGGCGGTATCGGGATTAAAGCGTTTAGGCTGGCAAGACCGCATCACGCAGATTGTGCCAATGGAAATCTGCCTGCCGGCAGTGGGGCAAGGCGCATTAGCCATAGAGGCGCGGGAAAACGATGTGTCGGTGCTAAAGCTGCTGGCCTGTCTGGAACATCAGGCTACCCGCTTTGCCGTTACCGCCGAGCGGGCGTTTTTGCATGAAGTGGAGGGCGGCTGTCAAGTGCCTATCGGTGTTTATGCCGCCATGGCGGGTGATGCGCTGGAGTTGGAAGCTGCAATTGCCACGCCCGACGGCGCCAGGCTTATCCGCGAGAAAGTCGCCGGGCCGCCGTCCGCCGCCGCCGAACTGGGAATTAATCTGGCTAGGCGCATGATTGCGGCAGGCGGCCGAGAAATCTTGAAGTGCATGATGGGAGGAGGAACCCCTTTTGTCTAAGCAGCCTAAGGTGTATCTCGTGGGGGCAGGCCCCGGCGATTACAAGCTTATTAGCCTGAAAGGGCTGGAATGTATCAAACAGGCAGATACACTGGTTTATGACCGTCTGGCTGACAGCCGCCTCCTGGGATTTGCCCGGGAAGGCGCCGAGATGATTTATGTCGGCAAGGCCTCAAGCCAGCATGCCATGCGTCAGGAAGACATCAATCAGCTGTTGGTGGACAAGGCGCGCGCCGGAAAATGCGTGGTGCGGCTGAAGGGCGGCGACCCGTTTGTCTTTGGCCGTGGCGGGGAAGAAGCGCTCTATCTTCTGGCCAATCAGATTCCTTTTGAGATTGTACCGGGGATAACCTCGGCCGTTGCCGTGCCTGCGTACGCGGGCATCCCTGTGACGCACAGGGGAATAGCTGCATCCTTTGCCGTTATTACCGGCCACGAAGACCCAGCGAAAGGCCAATCAGCCATTCGCTGGGATAAGCTGGCCGGCGGTGTTGATACGCTTGTTTTTCTTATGGGGGTGGAAAACCTGCCGCATATTACCGCGCAGCTTATCCGGCATGGCCGTGCGCCGGAAACCCCGGCGGCAGTTATCCGCTGGGGTACGCGCCCGGAACAGGAGGTTTTGGTAACCACCTTGGGCCGGGCGGTGGAGGACGTTAAGGCCAGGGGTCTTACGCCGCCGGCAATTTTCCTGGTGGGCGAGGTCGTGACGCTGCGGGAAAGATTAGCCTGGTTTGACAATAAACCGTTGTTTGGCAAGAAAATTGTGGTTACCCGGTCGCGCGAGCAGGCCAGCGCGCTGACGGCGGAACTGGAAGCGATGGGCGCCGATTGCATTGAGGCTCCCTCCATATCCATCCGGCCGCTTGACGATTATATCCAGGTAGATAAAGCTATCGACGGTCTGGCCGGCTATCACTGGGTAATTTTCACCAGCAGCAATGGCGTGGAGCAGTTTTTTAACCGTCTGAAAACGCGCGGACTAGATGCCAGAGCTTTTAAGAATGCCAGAGTGGCCGCCATCGGGCCGGCAACCGCCGCTGCGCTGGCGGCGCGGGGAATTGTAGCCGATATCGTTCCGGCAGAGTTTCGCGCTGAGGGCATCGTCAAGGCGCTTGCGGGATGGCTTGCGCCGGGAATGAAAGTGCTTATTCCCCGCGCCGCGGTTGCGCGGGACGTGCTGCCGGAAAAGCTGGCCGAGGCCGGGGCTGAGGTCGATGTGGTTCCTGTTTATACGACGGTAACGGGGGATACAAATGGCGCCATACTGGCAGCCATGTTGGAAAAAGGCGAAATCACGCTCGTGACATTTACCAGTTCCTCCACGGTAACCAATTTGCTGCAGCTTTTAGGCGAGCAAGGGGAGAAGCTGCTAAGCAAGACAATGGTCGCCTGTATTGGGCCGATTACGGCGGCTACTTGTCTGGAGCACGGAATAAAACCGGATATCATTGCCGAAGAATATACCATTCCGGGTCTGGTAAAAGCAATTGCCGAACGATATGGGAGGGATAGAGAATGACCAAGCCGTTTTATCGACCTCGCCGGCTGCGCGCATCGGCGGCTATTCGCAATCTGGTGCGAGAGACCGAATTGAATGCCTGTGATTTAATTTTTCCTTTGTTCGTGGTTCCGGGCAAAAAGATTAAGAAGGAAATACCATCCCTTGTCGGCAACTATCATCTTTCGCCCGACATGGCGGTCGAAATGGCGCGCGAGGCGGATGCGGCCGGCATTCCCGGGGTTTTGGTGTTTGGTTTGCCGGAATATAAGGATGAGCAAGGCTCCAGCGCCTGGGATGCCCAAAGCCCCGTGCAGCAAGCCATCCGGGCAATTAAGTCTGCGCTCCCCGGTATGCTGGTCATTAGCGATGTCTGTCTTTGTCAGTATACCAGTCACGGTCACTGCGGACTTGTCAAGGACGGCCGCATTGACAATGACAGCAGCCTGAGGCTGATTGCCAACACTGCGCTCAGTCATGCCGAGGCCGGCGCTGATATGGTGGCGCCTTCCGACATGATGGATGGCCGCATCAGAATGATCAGAGAAACGCTTGACGGACGAGGATTTGCCGAGGTATCGATCATGTCCTATGCCGCCAAGTATGCCTCCGCTTTTTACGGTCCTTTCCGCGATGCGGCGAATTCGGCGCCCCAATTCGGTGACCGCCGCACCTATCAGATGGATCCCGCCAACTCGCGGGAAGCTTTGCGCGAAGTGGCGCTCGACGTGGAGGAAGGCGCGGATATTTTGATGGTGAAACCCGCGCTTGCGTATCTGGATATTATCCGCAAGGTGAAAGATAATTTTGACCTGCCGGTCTGCGCCTACAACGTGAGCGGCGAGTTTGCCATGGTCAAAGCGGCTGCCGCGCAAGGACTAGTGGACGAGGAGCGCATCGTGCTGGAAATATTGACCGGCATGAAGCGTGCGGGGACGGACATGATTATTACCTATCATGCCCTTGACGTTGCCCGCTGGCTGCGGCAATAACGGCCGTTATAGAATTCAGGAGTCATAATTCAGAATGCAGGGTACAGGATCATCAGGGAATACAAGCGGCAGTAATCAGATTCAGGAGCGCTTGTTCTGACACCTGAATTCTGAATACTTAGATCCGAGGAGGCAGATCGATATGCCCTTTACTCTGGAAAAATCCATACAGGCTTTTGGCGAGGCCAAGAAGCATATTCCGGGCGGGGTGAACAGCCCGGTGCGGTCGTTCCGCGGGGTAGGCGGTACGCCGCCGTTCATTGCCGGGGCTGCCGGCAGCCGGATGACCGACATTGATGGCAATACCTATATTGATTATGTCCAGTCCTGGGGGCCCATGATTGTGGGGCATGCGCATCCGGCGGTTACCGAAGCGTTGAGGGAGGCGCTAGCCCGCGGCACAAGTTATGGCGCTCCGACCCTCTTAGAAACCGAATTGGCCCAGATGGTTAAAAAAGCGTTTCCTTCCATGGACTTGGTCAGACTGGTCAACTCGGGCACCGAAGCGACCATGAGTGCACTCCGCCTGGCCCGTGCCTTCACCAAACGCAGCAAAATCGTCAAACTGGCCGGCTGCTACCACGGCCATCATGACAGCCTGCTGGTTAAAGCGGGTTCGGGGGCAACGACGCTCGGCATTCCCGACAGCCCCGGCGTACCTGAGGGCATTGCGTCCGCCACAATCACTGTCGCCTACAATGATGCCGCTGGCATGGAGCAAGTATTTCAACAATACGGCGAAGACATTGCGGCGGTAATTATCGAACCCGTTCCCGGCAATATGGGATTGATTTTGCCGCGCGAGGGTTATCTCCGGCAGGTGCGGGAGATTACCAGGCGATATGGCGCCGTGCTCATTTTTGACGAAGTTATGTCCGGCTTTCGTGTAGCCTATGGCGGCGCGCAGGAATTTTTCGGGATAACGCCGGATCTCACCTGCCTGGGTAAGGTTATCGGCGGGGGACTGCCGGTCGGCGCTTACGGCGGCAGGCAGGATATTATGGAACTGATCGCTCCTGCGGGGCCGGTCTACCAAGCGGGAACGCTTAGCGGCAACCCGCTGGCCATGACCGCGGGAATTGCCACGCTGCGCATTATTGCAGAAACGCCCGATTTTTATAAACGGCTGACCGAAGCTACAGCTAAACTTTGCGCCGGTGTTCGGGCGCAGGCGGAAAAGTTCGGTTTTGCGCTGCAGTATCATCAAATCGGCTCGATGTTTGGCATTTTCTTTACCGATAAGCCAGTATATGACTATGACAGCGCCAAACAGTCGGACGTAGGCGCGTTTAATACCTTTTTCCACGCCATGCTGGAGCAAGGGGTCTATCTGGCGCCGTCGCAATTCGAAGCAGCATTCATGTCTTCGGCGCACACCGAGGAAGACATTCAGGCGACAATCGCCGCCAGCGCGCGGGCTTTTGCCAGGGTGCAGGAATATAAAGCCGAGAAATAACAGGTGAACCTCCAGGCCGTGCATTCGGCCTGGAGGTTGTGTTTATCTTGACTGACTGAGGCGCCAAAAGCTTATCACAAGTCAAGTTTTTCTTAAAATCAAATATGGCCTATGGAGGAATTTGTCAACTTTTGATAAAATAGGAATATACTAATGACTGATGCAGACGGATAAAAGTTTGTCGGGGCGGTCGATGCAAAGTGGCAGGATACGAAACAACCGTGCTCGTGCGTAAAAGCGGCCTTGTTTTCGCCGTGTTCGCCGGCGTAAGCGCCGCTATTGGGCAAGGCGCTTTTTGGGCAACCGTCACCGGGATTGCCTGCGCTTATTTTGCCGTAAACTATTTCTTTTGCCGCATCCGGCTGATTCCGGGATGGGCTGATTTTTTGACCAACCTGGGCTTTTGCTTTTCCCTGACCATATTTAATGCTGCATACAGCAACCTTCTGTTTCATACGCTGATAGTGACCATGATGCTGACAATCGAAAAACATGGCATACGCTATGCGCCGCTCCTCATCGCCGGTGCGTACGTCAGCGCGGCCGGTTATGCCGCCAAAGCGCTGACGCCGGACACGGTGCTGTCTGTCGCCGCAAACCTGGCCGGCATGTATATGCTCACCTATGCCACGCTGCATGTCAGAAAGCTGCTTTATAAGCGAAGCAGCGATGCCAAGCAGATGAAAGAGCTTATTAATCAAAGCAATCAGCATTATCGCATGGCTTTGACCGACGCCCTGACCGGGCTTTACAATCACCGCGCCTATAAGGAAAAGGCCGAGAGCATTCCGCAATACGTTATTCTGGTTATCGATATCGATTATTTTAAACGCCTGAACGATACTTATGGCCATGCCATTGGCGATAAGGTTCTGAGCAAGCTGGGCCATATTATCAGGGCCGGCATCCGGCAGGGCGATTTTGCCTTCAGGTATGGCGGCGAGGAGTTTGTTGTTCTACTGCCTGATGCCGACCTGGCGCTGGGCTATAAAATTGCTGAACGGCTGCGGTCCTGGGTAGCGCAGAGCGAGTTTAGCTTTGGCACGGTGCGCATTCCTGTGACAGTCAGTATTGGGCTTGCTGCCAAAGCGGCCGGAACTTCCGCCATGGCCGCGTTTGAACAGGCGGATGAGGCGCTTTATAATGCCAAGCAGCGGGGCCGCAACAACGTGCAGTCTTATGGCGGCAATCGCTTTGACGATTGCCGCCGCATATATTCAGGGTTTTGAGGTATAGCATGAGTGCAATAGATTATTTGAAGCAAATGCCGGTATTTGCCGGCCTTACTGATGACCAGCTCCGCGCGATCCACGGCAAAACGACCGAACGTTTTTGCCGCAAGGGGACGGTGATCTTCTTTGAGGGAGATCCCGGCGAAGGGTTTCACTATGTAAAAACAGGCAAGGTCAAAATTGTTAAAATAGCCGATGATGGCCGCGAGCATATCATCAAAGTGCTCAGCCCGGGAGATCTGTTTGCGGAAGTGCTGCTATTCAACAACCGGCCATACCCGGCTACTGCAATCGCAATGGAAGATTCCCGCATCGGCATTATCAAAAACAGCGAACTGGAG
Organism: Negativicutes bacterium; assembly: GCA_026417995.1. Lineage (GTDB taxonomy): Bacteria > Bacillota > Negativicutes > Sporomusales > JAOACF01 > JAOACF01. Next base: position 5,666 of record JAOACF010000034.1, on the reverse strand, counting down.
AAATTGGTGCTGGGCAATAATGCTCTGGCGCTCCAACTCATCAAGGCGCTCAGCCAACGCCTCCTCTACGCCCAACAAAAAATCAAAAATCTGGCGCTGGATGATGTAGTGGCGCGGACTGCCGAAACTTTACTGAAACTGGCGCGGGAAAATGGCAAAGGCTTACCGGGGGGAGCAATTGAAATTAACCTTGATCTTTCCCGGCAGGACTTGGGAAGCTTGGTAGGCACGACGCGCGAAACAGTGACTCGGACGCTGAGCGCGCTCAAAAAGGCTAAAGTTATTGAGATAGAAGGATCAAGAATTATCATCCCTAATCTTGATAGGCTGGTTAAATGGATGATGCGCTAGGAGGATACTCATGGAGCTGATAATCCGGCGAGCAAACGAAAATGACTATGCGGCGGTTATGTCGCTTTACGGGGAATTAACCGGCGTCTACGGCAACATCCGCGAACGGTCCGACGACGAGCGGCGGCAAGTTTGGCTTGACGTGATCGCCGATAAGCGGCAGCATCTGCTGGTAGCGGAGGTAGAGGGCAAGGTAGTCGGCACGCTGAACTTAAGTGTTATCCCCAATCTCGGGCACGGGGGCCAGCCGTGGGCGGCAATTGATAATGTCGCGGTTGATACGGCCTATCGCAGCCGGGGCATCGGCCAGGCGCTGGTAGCGGAAGCCGGAAATATCGCCCGTAAGTTTAATTGCTATAAAATTATACTGTCAAGCAATCTTGCCCGCACACGCGCACATGATTTTTACCGGCGGCTGGGGTGGAAGGAGACGCATATAGGGTTTTCCCTGGAACTGTGACGGCTGTTCAAAACGGCCTGAGGTAAATAATGGGCCCGGTACATTTGCTGTACCGGGCTCAATTCTTTTAGGATTGCTTATGCAAGAAGGAACTATCAGGACTTGCTGATAACCAGCTTCAACCGGTCGCCGTTTTTCACCGGCGACGTATACTCAGCCGCGACGCCGTTTAGCAGAATATCCACCCGGCTGCCGGGCGGTAAGGCGCGCGGGTCAAAATCGGCGGCGAGCAGCGTATCGCTGACCGTTGGTTGAATTTTATACAAGTTGTATTCAATGACGCCGCCGTTTAGTACGGTGTCGCTCAGTGCGGCTGGCTGGCCATTAACGGTCAGCGCCAGTCGGCAAACCGGAACGGTGCAGGTTGTACCGTTGAAATCCACCTTAATTACTTCGGCCGGCTGCTCGGCGAAGCCCACAATCTCCCCTGCCGTCGGAAAAATTCCGGGGGCGAACGCGATGCTGTCATTGGCGGCAACAGGCGACTTGGCAGTAGCCGCCTTGCCGTTGACCAGATATTGCGGCCATACGGTATAGCTTCTTTCACTGCCATTAACGATATATGACAAGGTGACAGGCTCGTCTTTGCATCCCGCTGCCGTCAAGACTTCTCCCAGCGTCTCCGGCAGCCGGCAGACAATTTGGTCACGGTCTTGTAGCAGCGTTTCAGTGGCAGCCGGCGTTCCATTGACGGTAATAATCGGCGCAATAACGGCATTTTTGCCATTGATGGAAACAATGATGGCTTGCGGTAATTCAACAACCTCCCGCAGGGCGGGGCAGGGCGCCAAGCCGTCAATGCCTTTTGTTACCCTAATGATATCCCCGTCATGAAGCGGATCGGTCAGTTTGGCAGGACAGTCATTGAGCAGGATGGTTCCCGGGCGTCCGTGCGTGCCGGCAATAAATTTCTTGTGGCCGTTTATCGTTACGGTAATTCCTAACCCCGGCCGTCCATGCAGGCTCCGGACGTCAATGCCCGCCGCCAACAGGGCGTCGGCTACCGTTAATTTGCCAAGATTGAACAGGCGCAAAGCACGTTCGTTTACAACTGCCTGAATAAAGGTGAGGGAGGAAGAACCCGCCAGTTTCAATATTCCCAGCGGTGTAACGGCGTCAGGCGCAGACAGGCTGGCGGGTATGCCGGTGATGCCTTCGATCGTGTCAGGTCGCCGAACCGCTACCCGGGAAGGGGGAAGGTCAAGCGTCTGGGCCAAAAGTTCCGGCAAAAGCGGTGTAAGCGAACCGCCGCCTACTAACAGCACCGCCTGCGGCGGTCCGCCGTTTAGCGCTATGATCTGCATTGCAATGGCACCGGCCAAGTCGGCGACGTTAGGCGTAATTGCCGTGATGATTTCTTGCGGTGTGACTTTATGTACGATGCCAAGCACATCTTGAAAGCATAACTTTTTGGCCTTGCTGCCTAATTGTCGTTTCAGGGTTTCGGCGACATTAAAATCAAGAAGATGCCGCTGCGAGATTGCCTCGGTTATTTCATCGCCGGCGAACGGCACCATCCCGTAGCCGATGACGCTTCCGTTTTTGGTGACCGCGACATCGGAAGTTCCCGCGCCAACGTCAACCAGCGCCAAATTCAAGTGGCGCATTGTCGCCGGGATCAGCGCATTGATGGCAGCAATCGGTTCTAAGGTGAGTGTCGCGATTTCCAATCCCGCTTTCTCCACGGCTGATTGCAGGGAATCAATAACCGGGCGGGGCAGGAAGGTGGCAATAATCTCAATGCCGGCAGTCTTGCCGCGTTGGCCTACCAGCGTTTTAATCGGAGCATCATCAAGCGAAAAGCCGACAACGCTGTAGCCGACGCAATAATAGCCTGTGGGATCTTGAGCGGCGCCCGAGCTGGCAAGCTGCTGCTGGGCGGACTGGATTGCCGCCAGTTCCAGCGCGGCTTCGTCGTCGCGGGTCAGCGCGCCGCGGCTTGCCGTGTCCAGGAGGGCGGCAGCCTTGATGGTACAAAGCGCCCGTCCGGCGGCGGCGATGGATACTTGCCGCAGCGGGCCGCATTTTTGTTCCAGGGCGGTCTTTACATTTGCCAATACTGCGGCTACTTCCGGGACATCATGGATTTGTCCGTCAAGCATTGAGCGCGTGCGGTGCTCTTCCCGCTCGGAGGCAATCAGGCGAATGCCGTTGGGCGTCTTTTCGCCCACCAGGCCGACGACGCTGCGGGTTCCTATATCAAGAGCAAACAGCAGATTATTCACGGTTAGTACCTCTATTTATGGAATAGTGGCTATTTTCTCGCTGCCGAAGGGTTTTTCCTGTAAGCGGCGGCTAAAATTGCTGAATTTTGTCAGTAAATTGCCTCAATAAAATACGGCTCCGGCGGAAAGGAAACCGGCATAAATATGATAAAATAATAATAGATAATATAACCTGGTTATAATATCTAAAAATTTTGGAGGGGGCCGAATGTATGCACAAAGATAATTGGTGTGAGCATCTTGACAAGGTTTCTAAATATACGGATTTACAATATGAATTCGGGCAAAAGCAGATTGTGCTCCGGGTGCAGTCCTGGTACTGTCCGGAATGCGGCGTTTACGGCGCAGATACGGAACTTATAAAAAGCAGGCAGAATGAAAACATGGCGGCAGGTTAAAACCGGCTGCCATTCTTTATGGTATATTTAGGCAAAGTTTTTTGATAAAATATAATGTAGCATTACTGGGAGGTAGCGTGAGTGGGGAAACTGCACATTGTTTTGGACAGCACGGCCAATGCCGGCAAGGAAATTATCGATGCATATCCGGAACTGCATATTGTTCCATTGAAAGTAATGCTGGGTAACCGGGAGTGGCTTGAGCCGGAAATTTCCTGCACCGACCTATTCCGCCTGGTTGCGGCGGAAGGCGGCCATCTCCGCACCTCGCAGCCCGCGCCGGGCGAGTTTGCGGCTGTTTTTGAACCGCTGATGCGCGAAGGCCATGAAATTATCGTCATAACCATATCCGGCGAGCTGAGCGGCACTGCCGGGAGCGCCGGCGCCGCCGCCCGCATGGTGGGAGCGGAAAAGATTTTTATTGTCGATTCCGGCACAACCGCCATCGGCATGGTAAGGCTGGCTGAAGCCGCCTTCCGGCTTGCGGGAGAGGGACTTTGCGCCCGGGACATTGCCGCCCGGCTAAAGGATATGAGTGAAGCCACGTTTACCATGTTTGTACCTGATACTTTGGAGTATTTGCACAAGGGAGGACGGATTGGCGGCGCGGCTGCGCTGTTTGGCGCAATTCTGCAAATTAAGCCTATTTTATATTTGACTGAAGGAAAAGTCTCGGTGCTGGATAAGGTCCGCACCCGCACGCGGGCGATACAGCGCATGATTGAAGAAATACCCCGCCGGGCGGATCCGGCCTGGCTCGGGGTTGTTCATTTGGACGCCGTGCAGCCGGCAGAGGAATTAGCGGCGCTGCTTAGAGAACGGTATCCCAATACACCGGTTTCGGTATCAACGGGCGGCTCTGTATTGGGCGCACATCTTGGCCCCGGCCTGGTGGGCGTTATTTTTCAGGATAAACGGAAATAGCTAAGGAGGACCAGCATGTCCACAAATTTGGAATGCATCAGCGGCGCTGATTTTAAACGCATGCTTGCTGCAGCGCACCGCGCCTTTATGCGTGAACACGAATACATTAACAGCCTCAATGTGTTTCCGGTGCCTGACGGCGATACCGGTACCAATATGCTGCTTACTTTGAGCGCAGTGGCCAAGGCAGTAGCTGAAGCCCCCGAAGGCGGCATCGGTTTTTTAAGCAAGCGGGCCGCCGACAGTGCAATTATGGGGGCGCGGGGCAATTCCGGCGTTATTTTGTCGCAGATTTTCCGCGGGATTGCCCGGGGGCTGACAGGCAAGGACACCGCTTCTTCTGAGGCTATCGGCAAAGCGTTTCAATACGGAATTCTCTATGCTTATCGCGCAGTCGCCAAACCGGTCGAAGGCACAATCCTGACGGTAGCCAAGGGGATCGCGAAGGGGGCGCACCGGGCTGTCCGGGATAAGGCGCCATTTGCGGAACTGCTGGCCGAAGCAATTGCCGCGGGTGAGGCGGAATTGGCGCGTACGCCGGAACTGCTGCCGGTACTCAAAGATGCCGGCGTGGTGGACGCGGGCGGACGGGGTCTGATCACTTTTCTGAAGGGATGTCTTGAAGGCTTGGGACGCGGCTATACCGGACCGGAAGCTGATTTTGACCGCGCCCTTTATGTGCCCGGGACGGTTAAAGCTGCCAAAAAAGATGCCACGCACCCGTATTGTACCGAATTCATTGTCCGGGAAACAACGGTTACTGTTGCGGCGGCCCGGAGCCAACTGGAGCAATTTGGCGACTCGCTGGTGCTGGCAGGCGGCGATCAATTGCTCAAGGTGCACATTCATACCGGGCATCCCGGGTTAGTGCTGGAAACGGCTATCACCTGGGGTACGCTGCATGATATCAAGATCGATAATATGACTGACCAGCATACGCAGCGGACGGCGTCGGTGCAAGACCGGCAAGGCCTGGCCGTCATCAGCGTTGTTTCCGGGGCGGGATTAGCCGCGATCATGCAAAAATTCGGCGCGCAGCTTATTTTCGGCGGCCAGACCATGAACCCGCCGGTCGAGGATTTTATTGCAGCAGTGCATAGCGGTTCGGCTAAAGAGTACATCATTTTGCCCAATAATAAAAACATTATTTTAGCGGCAGTCCAGGCGAAAAAGCTGCTGGGCGAGAAGGTTGAAGTGCTGCCGACCACCAGCATGGCGCAGGGGTTAGCTGCTTTGGTGGCCTTTAATGCGTCCGCCGGCCTGGCGGAGAACATGGCGGCTATGCAGGCGCGGATACAGTCAGTGCGC
>JAOACF010000033.1 GCA_026417995.1 Negativicutes bacterium | reverse complement strand
GTAGCTATGTCCATTGCTGTGAATATTCAAACGGTGCGGCGGCGCATAGAAGCTGCGGTCAGGCGTCGGGCGGAGCGCGGGCTGAAAACGACCCCGGTTAAATTGGTGGCGGTAACCAAAAACCAAGACGAGGCCGCTATCCGGCAGTGTCTGGACGCCGGAATTGACGCTATTGGCGAAAACCGCGTGCAGGAAGCCCAAGCAAAATATCCGCAGTTTAGCAGTGCAGTCGAGTGGCATTTAATTGGTCACCTTCAGACCAATAAAGTCAAGTATGCTGTTCGTATGTTTGATTATATACACTCTGTTGACTCCGCGAGGCTGGCGCAGGAAATTGATAAAATCGCCGGTAAAATCGGCAAACAGCAGCCGGTGTTGATACAAGTCAATGCCGCCGCGGAAGAAACCAAATTTGGCATAGAACCGGACGAGACACTCCGCTTGGCGGAATTTATCTGTAGCCTCACCAATGTAAAGTTGTGCGGTCTTATGACTATCGCTCCTTATTTCGCAAACCCGGAAAACGCGCGCCCTGTATTTCAGGAAATGTATGCGCTGTTTACCCGGATTCGGGACTGTGAATTTCCGGAAGCCAAGATAGAATGGCTGTCGATGGGAATGACTAATGATTACGAAATAGCGGTCGAAGAAGGCGCAAATCTTGTGCGGGTTGGTACCGCCATCTTCGGTCCACGCCAATATTGAGGAGGGACAAATATGAAATTCATGGACAAGATGTGGGGCAGTCTGGGTCTGATCGAGCCGGTTGAAGCGGAAGAGGAAAGACCCAGGGCTGAAGAAACTGATGTAAAAGGCAAAAAAACCAGCAATCTTGTTAATCTGCCATCTCCCGGCGCGCAGCAAAAGCAGATTAAGGTTATGGTGGTTGAGCCATTTACATTTGATGATGCCCAGCATATCGCTGATCATTTAAAGAACCGTAAACCGGTTGTCGTTAATTTTGAGAATACCGACAAAGAAGTAGCCAAGCGAATGGTTGATTTTATCAGCGGGACAACCTATGCACTCAGTGGTACAATCCAAAAAATTGGCAATAATATATTTCTGTGTGCACCCAGTAATGTGGATGTGACCTATACTTCGAAAGAGGAAGGCGCGGATAAGGCGTTTTTTCCCTGGAATAAGTAGAGGGTCGAAACGGAGGATATATGCTGGATAACAAACAAATTGGCTTTGTCGGCGGTGGCGCGATTGCCGAGGCATTAATTGCCGGTCTTTTAAAAGCTTCCCGCGTGCTGCCCGCGCAAATTATCGTAAGCGACATTAATTCCGCGCGATTAAAGTATTTGGAGAGTACCTTCGGCGTAATGACTTCACATGACAGCCAGGAAGTTGCGACTAAAGCGGACTTGCTTTTTCTCACGGTAAAACCGCAGGTTATGAACGAAGTTCTGGATGTTGTTGCCCCGGTGGTATCGAAAGCAACGGTGGTAGTCTCGGTAGCCGCTGGTATTACTATCGGTACGCTGCAGGGCAAAATGCCGGGTGTTCCCATTGTCCGGGTAATGCCAAATACACCGGTTGCGGTGAGCGAGGGCATGTCCGCGATTGCGTTAGGCAAATATGCCGGCAAAAAAATTGAAGATATGGTAACGTACATATTCAGTTCAGTAGGCAAGGTTGTTACGGTTGACGAAGGAGCAATGGATGCCGTGACAGGTCTGTCGGGCAGCGGTCCGGCCTATGCGTTTTTGCTTATTGACGCTCTGTCTGACGCCGGGGTGCGTGTCGGCTTTTCCCGCCGCACTTCTGTTTTACTTGCGGCTCAGACACTATTGGGTGCAGCCAAGATGGTACTCGAAACAGGGGAACATCCTGCCAAGCTGCGTGATATGGTAACTTCCCCCGGCGGTACGGCTATTACCGGCATTCATATGCTGGAACAGCGCGGCGTCAGGGCGGCAATGATCGACGCAGTTGTGGCAGCTACCAAGCGTTCAGGGGAAATGGGAAAGAAATAGATGAGTGAGCGGGAAAAAATATTGCGTTTTTACCGGGCGAGCGGAGATGATGATCTGGCTGCCCGTTTGTTAGACCTTGCCGAAGGCGCGCTTAAAGGTCGCAAGTATCGGGTCACGGAATTTTTGGATCCTTACGGGTATACGATTGCCGAAACGGTGGCAGCGCACTTTGACCGCTTGCGGCTTGAGGCAAACGGCGGCTACCAGGGCGCCGAGCGCGTAAAGGCCGCATTCGTAGATGAAGATTTTGACGGCAAGGTCATCTATAATATTTCTTTGCTGGCAGTGAAGTGGGATAAGCGGTATTACCATATCTCACACCGCGATATTCTCGGCAGTCTGATGGCTTTAGGGATTAAACGCGAAATGCTCGGCGACATAATTATGACCGGCGAGGGTTGCCAAGTCATCGTGGATGCAGCCATGCGCGACTTTCTTAGTAGCAACTTGCTAAAGATAGGCGCCGCCCCGGTGTCGGTTGTTGCTGCTGAATTGACGGAAATTGTCCCGCGAGAGGAAAAAACAAAGGAAATACGTACTACGGTCGCTTCACTGCGTCTGGATGTTATTGCGGCCGCCGGCTTCGGAACTTCGCGCACGAAAATGGCTGCGGAGATTGCGGCCGATAAACTGAAAGTTAATTGGCAGGATGCCAAAAACAGTGCCCAGGCGGTAAAAGCCGGTGACGTTATTTCGATGCGCGGGCGGGGACGGTTGGAAATATGCGAGATTCTCGGGCAGACCAAGAAAGGCCGCTTCAGTGTGCTGCTTAAGCGATATATCTAAGCCTAGCGTTGTGCTGTTCAGGATAATTACGTAGAGGTGGTGTTTGCCGTGTTAACTCCCCTGGATATACATAATAAAGAATTTAAACGCGGTTTTCGCGGTTACAATGAAGAAGAAGTTGACGAGTTTCTCGATCGGGTTGTTAAGGACTTTGAAAAGCTGTATCAGGAGAACCTGGAACTTAAGGACGCCGTTGAACGGCTGCGAAGTAAACTTGAACATTATCAGCATATGGAGAATACGCTGCATTCCACGCTGGTTATTGCTCAAGAAACTGCGGAGGAAGTAAAACTAAATGCCAAAAAAGAGACGGAACTATTAATTAAAGAAGCTGAGATTAGGGCGCAAAAAATGGTGGAGGAAGCAATTGCCAAAGTCAGAAAGATGACGGCCGAATACGAGGAAGTGCAGAAGCAGGCGCAAATTTACCGTACCCGCTTGCGTACGTTGCTTCAGGCGCAGCTCGAGATGCTCAACCAAGCGGCGGAGGATGAAAACTAGACTTGGATGTAGCGGCATTAGATATTCAGGAAATGCCAGACGGCATTATTTTTAAAGTAAGGGTACAGCCGCGAGCAAGCCGCAATGCGATTGCCGGATTAATCGGCGGCGCGGTAAAAATTCAGCTCACTTCGCCACCGGTAGAAGGAGCAGCCAACGCAGCTTGCATTGACTATCTCGCGCGGCTTTTTGCTATCGCGAAAAGCCGTGTGGTTATTCTTGCCGGCGACAAGAGCCGCAATAAGATTGTTAAAATTTCCGGTATAGATAAAAAAGAATTTCTGACAAAAATGGCATCCATTGTTTGACTCTTTTACCACTGCTTTGTATAATGTTGCTAGCACAATTTATATCATTCTGGCAATGACGGAGCAAGTAGCTGAAACTGCGTTTCCAGCAGCGAGTCGGGGCAGGGTGTGAGCCCGGCGGCAACCGTTCAGTGAAAATCCCTCCCGAGCTGCGGCCCGAAATTGAGTAGGCTCCGCCGCCTAACAAGCGTTATCTTGTTGTAGAGCAGCCGCCGGAGCGGGGCGGCTATCAGGGTGGTACCACGGGAAAGTAAAACCTCTCGTCCCTTGCGGGATGAGAGGTTATTTTTATTGGAGGTGTCTTACTTGGATTACAGCAAAACTCTTAATATGATGCAGACGGAATTTCCTATGCGTGCGAACCTGCCGGAGCGGGAACCGGAAATGCTCAAGTATTGGCATGAGAACCACATTTATGAAAAAAAAGTAGCGCGGGCAAAAGGAAGACCTAAGTTTATTCTGCATGATGGGCCGCCCTACGCTAACGGCAATATTCATATCGGTACGGCACTTAATAAAATCCTCAAGGATGTAATTGTAAAATACAAATCGCTGCGGGGTTATGAGGCGCCCTATGTGCCGGGCTGGGATACGCATGGCATGCCGATTGAGCATGCGGCAATTAAAATACTCGGCCTCAACCGCCATGAGCTCAACCCGCTTGATTTGCGCAAAGAGTGCCGGGATTATGCGCTTAAATACCTGGATATACAGCGCGAAGACTTTAAGCGCCTGGGTGTCAGTGGCGACTGGGATAATCCGTATGTTACACTAAAGCCTGCATATGAAGCTAGGCAAATCGACGTTTTTGGCGAAATGGCGAAGAAGGGTTATATTTATAAAGGCTTAAAATCAGTTTACTGGTGTACTTCGTGCGAGACGGCGCTGGCTGAAGCAGAAATTGAATACGCCGAGAAAAAGTCTCATTCTATCTATGTAAAGTTTCCGCTTGTTAACGACAAGGGCAATCTGCCTGTGGGAGTGAGTCAGGAAGCCGTATATGCGGTTATTTGGACAACCACTCCCTGGACCATGCCGGCCAATGTAGCTATTGCCGTGCATCCGGATATTCAATATATTTGGGCCGAAGCCAATAACGGCGAAATCTATCTGCTGGCTGCAGAACTCGCTACGGCCGTGATAAAAGCAGTGGGGCTGGAGAACTACCGTACACTGGCAAACTTTAAAGGCTCGGACCTCGAAGGCATGGTTTTCAAGCATCCGTTCTTTGACCGGGAGTCGCCGGTTATTTTGGGGGATCACGTTACGCTGGAACAGGGTACCGGATGTGTTCATACTGCTCCCGGACACGGGCAGGAGGACTTTGAGATTGGCATGAAGTACGGTTTGCCAGTGATTAATCCTGTTGACCACAGCGGTAAATTTACAGCCGAGGCTGGACAATTTCAGGGGCTTAGTGTTGAAGACGCCAACGTGCCGATCATTAAAGAGTTGGCCGCCCGCACAATGCTCCTGGGCAAAGGTTCGATCAAACACCAGTATGCACACTGCTGGCGCTGTAAGAGCCCGATTATTTATCGGGCCACCGAGCAGTGGTTCGCCTCAGTCGAAGGTTTTCGCGAGCAGGCTCTGCAGGCAATTGCGGACGTTCAGTGGATACCGGCCTGGGGGGAAGACCGCATTCGTAACATGGTTGCCGACCGGCAGGACTGGTGTATCTCCCGCCAGCGCGTGTGGGGCGTACCTATACCGATTTTTTACTGCGGCAAATGCAACGAGCATATTATCAATGATGCGACCATTAAAGCAGTCCGGGACCTTTTTGAGGCCGAGGGATCTGACGCCTGGTGGGCGCGCAGTGCGGCGGAAATTCTGCCGGAGGGATTTGCATGTCCGAAGTGCGGCCATGATACTTTCCGCAAAGAAACCGATATTATGGATGTTTGGTTTGACAGCGGCTCCAGTCATGCGGCAGTGCTGGAAGAGCGTCCCGAACTAACATGGCCGGCAGACATGTACCTGGAAGGCAGCGATCAGCATCGCGGTTGGTTTCAATCCTCGCTGCTCACGTCAGTGGCTACCCGGGGAACTGCTCCGTATAAAAGCGTTCTGACCCATGGGTTCGTTGTTGACGGCGATGGCCGTAAGATGTCCAAATCATTGGGCAACACGATATATCCGCAGGAAGTTATTAAACAATATGGCGCCGATATTCTGCGACTGTGGGTTGCTTCCGCAGACTATAAAGCCGATATTCGCATTTCAAACGATATACTTAAGCAACTGGCAGAGGTTTACCGCAAAATCCGCAATACCTTCCGATATATTCTCGGCAACCTGTATGACTTTGATCCCAATACCGATCGAATAAACTATGACCAGCTGCCTGAAATTGACAGATGGGCGCTGCTGAGGCTGGAACAGGTGCGAAGCCGCGTGACCAAAGCCTACGACGATTATGAGTTCCATCTTCTATACCATACGGTTCATAACTTCTGTACGGTTGATCTGAGCTCTATTTATCTGGATATCCTGAAAGACAGGCTGTATACCTCGTTGCCAAAGTCAACAGAACGGCGGGCCGCACAGACTGCCATGTATGAGATACTGACTACGCTTGTTACTATGCTGTCGCCGGTTTTGGCTTTCACTGCGGAAGAGGTGTGGCAGCATATGCCCAAAACGGCGGATATGCCGGAAAGCGTTCAGCTTGCTGCTTGGCCTGAGGCGAAAGAGCATTATCTCAATGAGCAGTTAGACAGCAAATGGGAAAAAATTCTTGCCGTTCGCAGCGAAATTACCAAAGCGCTGGAGGCGGCGCGGCGCAGCAAGGTAATCGGGCATTCCCTTGATGCAGCCGTTACGGTATATGCCGAAGGGGAAGAACTCACCACTTTACAGTCTGTCGCTGTCGACCTTGCTACGATTCTGATTGTATCGCAGGTTGATGTTGTCGGGAAGCTAACTGATGCGCCGGCCGAAGCATACCGGGCAGATAATATGCCGCTGGCGGTTGCCGTTCAGCCGGCAGCGGGTGAAAAGTGTGAACGTTGCTGGATTTACTCAGAAACAGTGGGCGAGCATTCGGTCCATCGGACGCTGTGCTCTCGCTGTGCTTCAGTCATAACCAAGTTATAGATTTTGACCGGGCGATGCCCGGTTTTTTCTTTATATGGGTATACTACGCTATACGGGAGGGAGTGGCAATGAAGCAAAATGTAAATGATTCCGCCTTCATGGCCCAGCAACTGGAAAAACTGGTTCGTCATCTGGAAGCAATGCGGGTAGCCGAATACGTCGAATTGCTTCAACGCCCGGCCCGCCTAATTTTCATTAATTTTGTCGCCGGTATCTCTCGCGGTCTTGGCATTGCCATTGGAGCAACGCTGGTTTTCGCTTTAATGATTGAACTTTTGCGGCGAATTATCCTGTTGCATATTCCGGGGATTGGCGAGTTCATTGCCGAGATTGTCCGAATTGTAGAAACTAAGAACGGCGGAAAATTCTAAGGAGGATGGAAGATGACCAAGGACATTTTTGACTGCATGCGTGATAGCCATAGCGTTCGCAATTTCAAACCGCAGCCGGTGCCTGAGCCGACAATCAGCCGAATCATTGAGGCGGCAAACTGGGCACCGAGCGCGGGAAATCTCCAACCCTGGTTTTTTTACGTTGTGACCAATCCCGCCATTAAACAAAGACTGGCGGCAGCGTGTCAGGGGCAACACCAGGTAGAGGAAGCTCCTGCTGTTATTGTTGTTATGGCCGATCCGGCCAAATCCAATGAGCGCTATGCTGAACGCGGGGCTCAGCTTTATTGTCTTCAGGATACAGCCGCAGCGACGCAAAACATCTTACTGGCTGCCGAAGGGCTGGGCTTGGGGGCTTGCTGGGTAGGGGCATTTGACGAAAGAAAAGTGCAGGAGATCGTAGAAGCGCCGCCACGGTTGCGAGCTGTGGCAATAGTATGTCTGGGTTACAGTGATGAACCAAAACGTGAGTATAAGGAGAGGCTGTCCGTATCAGAAGTAAGTAAATTCATACATTAGGAGGAAGGCTTGTGGATGCCGTGAAAATGCAGCATTTTAAGCGCGTACTTGAAGCTGATAAAAAGCATTTGCTTGCGGCGATAGCACGGCTGGAGGAAACAGGTATTGGCGATACCCTGGCAGATGCGGTGAGTGAACTGTCCCGGCACGATAATCATCCTGCGGACTTGGGCAGTGAAACCTTTGAGCGCGGCAAAGATATAGCATTGCGCGATAATGCTCATGTTATGCTGGAGGCGGTTGAACATGCGCTAGCAAAAATACAGAAAGGCACTTATGGTCAATGTGACGAATGCGGCCGCAGTATCAGGCTAAACCGCCTGGAGGCTTTGCCCTCGGCGGCGCTGTGTATCGAATGCCAACGTGAGGCTGACCGGCACGAAGGCTCTACTGGCAGGCCGTTAGAGGAAGATGCTCTGGCGCCGCCATTCCACAGAACGCTTTTGGATACAGCAGAATTTAATAACGTAGCTTATGATGGCGAAGATGCCTTGCAGGACGCGCTAAAATACGGGAGCTCCGATACGCCGCAGGATTTACCTGGTTCATATGACTATAAGGCGCTGTTTCCGAATAGCAATGAACATCAGGGAATAGTTGATCGCACAGACGCCATCCCTGTCGATTATGCCGCCCAGCCTTCCCGCAAACGAAGGAGACAGACTGAGCGCTGATTGGCGCTCAGTTTTCTTACTTTGAGCAGGAATAACCGCATAGAATATAAAATATAAACAGCAATAGCCGGGCCATTTCTCAGGTGCATCATACTATAATAGTAGCATGGTTTGCGTGGGATGCTTTCGATGGGAATGAATGGCTGGCTATACGCGGTAAAGACGGCTGCGGGGGGGGGTGGCGTATGGAGAGGCCGGCGCAAAATTGCATCGTTTTTCTGAAGGTTTTCGTTTTAGTGCTGGCTGCTGCGGCTTATTACCTGCTTCCCGGCTTGCAGGAGTTCATTGCCAGCGGTATTGGTTACTTGCGCCTGCGTGATTTTGAAGGCCTGCGCCAATTTATCCTGTCCTACGGCGTCTGGGCCCCAATTACGAGCATCGCCCTCATGACACTGCAATCAGCCGTGCCGCTGGTGCCGGGAATTGCTATTACCATAACCAACGCCTGGATTTTTGGCTGGGTGTACGGCGCTGTTTATTCCTGGACGGGAGCGCTGTTAGGAGCTACGTTGGATTTCGGCATTGCTCGCTGGTATGGCAGGCCGGTGGTAGAGCGCTTCGTAAATCCGAAGTATTTATGCATCACAGATAAATTTTTCCATCGCCACGGGATCTTAGCGGTATTCATTACCCGGCTAACTCCTGTTATTCCTTTCAAAGTTGTCAGTTATGGTGCCGGATTGACGGCATTATCTCTGCCTGAATATCTGGCGGCTACCGGAATTGGTCAGACGCCGGCGATTATACTGTACTCCTTTTTGGGGCAGAATTTAACGCGAAGCATTAAAGCGGTGGTTGCGGTAACTTCGCTGCTCATCGCAGCCGGGGCGCTGGTGTATTATTATCGCGAAGCTATTGAGAAATGTCTATTTTCTAATAAAGATTAAGCGGTTAATGTGATGTTTATCACACGTTTACAAACATGATATGCTATAATAGGACTAGCTGAATATGGAGGTGAGACTATGTATAAAATTAGCAGCGAATGCATCAAATGTGGTGCTTGCGCATCGGTATGTCCGGTTGGCGCTATTTCTGAAGGCGACACCCAGTATAACATTGATGAAAAATGTATCGACTGTGGTTCGTGCGCTGCTGTGTGCCCGGTCGGTGCTATCAGTCCGGGGGAATAATCAAACTCTTTCGGTAAAAGAAGCGTGTTAATTTAGCACGCTTCTTTACGTTTATCATTTTTTCGTGTTATCATGAAATTAATTATGTATCGGCAGGTGTCCCTGTGAAAACGATTGCTCTTATCGCTCACGATCGTAAAAAAGAGGAAATGCTGAGTTTTGTCGAGGAGCATTTTTCTATCCTGCAAAAATACAGCTTAATTGCCACAGCGACTACCGGCAAGATTATTCGAACCAGGACAGGGCTGGAGGTAACAGCCTATCTCTCCGGTCCGCTTGGCGGCGATTTGCAGATCGGCGCCCGCATTGCCAGTCAGGAAGTGAATTTGGTAATCTTTCTGCGCGATCCTTTGACTGCGCAGCCGCATGAACCGGATATCACGGCCCTCTTGCGGGTCTGCGATGTACATAACATACCTGTTGCTACGAATACGGCTGCTGCCCGTTTACTGCTGCTGGCCATGCATACCCTGATCGCGGAAGGATAGGAGAGAAACTCTGTGCCCATATTAATATTAGCAGTGATTATTGTAATTCTTGACCAAGCAACCAAGTATTATATACAGCAGACCATGTTCCTGGGCATGTCTGTTCCGGTAATCAACAATATCTTTCATATTACTTACATATTAAACCCGGGTGCCGCTTTTGGCATTATGGAGCACAAAACTGCTTTTTTCGTAATCATTGCTATACTTCTCCTAGCAGGGATTGTATATATTTTTCCGCGAATTCCGCCTGAATGCACGCTGCTGCGACTAGGGACCGGGCTAATGGCCGGAGGTGCAGTGGGCAATGTGATTGACCGCGTGCGAACCGGTTATGTTGTCGACTTTTTTGATTTTCGTATTTGGCCCGTGTTTAACATTGCCGATATCAGCATCGTGATTGGTGTGGCTTTTATTATCTATACAATGCTGTTCTCACCTCACATGAAGGATGAAAAGCCGTGAACGCAAATTATTACCAATTTACGGCGGATAGATCCGCAGTAGGCGAACGCGTGGACGTCTATATAACCCGCAGTGTAAGCAGCCTGTCACGCTCGCATGTGCAAAGGCTGATTGCGGAAGGCTTGCTCACTGTCAACGGGAAGCAGGCGAAAGCCAATTACAAGCTGGCGGACGGAGACGAAATTGAACTTACTGTTCCCAGTCCGGAGCCGGTTGAAGTCGTGGCGGAAGATATTCAGCTTGACGTGCTGTATGAAGACCAGGATGTTATTGTCATTAATAAAGCGCGGGGGATGGTCGTTCACCCGGCGGCTGGGAATTATAGCGGCACGCTGGTCAATGCGCTGCTGGGCCGCTGTGATGATTTGTCCGGGATCAATGGGGAGATACGGCCCGGCATTGTGCACCGTCTTGATAAGGATACCTCCGGCGTCATGGTTGCTGCCAAAAACGACCGCGCCCATATTAGCCTGGCCGAGCAAATTAAAGAACGCACAGCCAGCAGGAAATACCTGGCCATCGTACATGGCAATATTGCACAGGATCAGGGAGTAATCGAAGCCCCTATCGGCAGGCACCCCACTGAACGTAAGAAGATGGCTGTTCGCTCTGGCGGCAAAGAAGCAGTTACCCGTTTCCGGGTATTGGAACGGTTTGGAAGTTATACTCTGGTAGAATGCAAGCTGCTTACCGGGCGGACGCATCAAATCCGTGTACATATGGCCTATATCAACCACCCGGTTGTCGGTGATCCGGTCTATGGGCCGAAAAACCCCCACTTTGACATTAAGGGCCAGGCGCTTCATGCTGCCGAATTAAGCTTTAATCATCCGGTCACCGGTGAGACCATGATATTTACGGCGCCCTTACCGGAAGACATGCAAAAGATATTAACAAGGCTCAAACGCTGATTCATGTAAAGGGGAGAGAGTATGCAGTTTACAGAGAAGGCAATAATCATGGATGAACAGGCCATCCGTCGTGCCATTATCCGTGTAGCGCATGAAATTATCGAAAAAAATAAGGGAACCGGTGAATTGGTTCTTGTTGGCATCCGTACCCGGGGAGTCCCTTTAGCTGAGCGCCTTTCCGAAGAAATCGGCAAGATAGAAGGTACAACTGTTCCTGTAGGGATACTCGATATTACGCTGTATCGCGATGATTTGTCTACTTTGTCCTACCAGCCGGTGGTGCACGGAACAAAAATCCCGGTTGATATCAACGGCAAAAAGATTGTTCTTGTCGATGATGTGCTGTATACTGGGCGCACCGTGCGGGCAGCGCTCGATGCAATCATAGACATGGGACGACCGAAAGCCATACAACTGGCGGTGCTGATTGACAGAGGCCACCGGGAATTGCCGATCCGGGCCGACTATGTCGGGAAGAATGTGCCCACTTCGAGCAAAGAAATTGTGAGCGTTCAGTTGTCGGCTACCGATAATGCCGAGCAGGTAGTAATAAAAGAAATTGTAGACTAAAAAATGAGAGAGCGGTTCGGCCTGCTCTCTCATTTTTTAGGGGACGCCAGTCGCTTCACGGTTTCTTCATTCGGCGTTACATATAAAGTGTTGTTGTGGTCGTAAATGACGAAACCCGGCTTGGCTCCTGATGGCTTTCGCACATAGCGGCGTTTGGCATAGTCGACGGGAACTTTAGCCGATTGGCGGGCCTTGCTGTAATAGGCTGCCAGCATGGCTGCCTGCTGCAAAGCAATGATTGAGGGCTCACGTCCGGCCGTGCGCAAAATAACATGCGAGCCTGGGATGTCTTTGGTATGCAGCCAGATATCTTCGGGTTGAGCTTGTTTTAAAGTTAGTTGGTCATTCTGGCGGTTATTCTTGCCGACAAGCACCTCAAAACCGTCGCTTGTCAGGTAACAGAGCGGCGCTGATTGCGAAGGCGCGGCGCGACGCTTGCCCGTTTCTTGGATGTAGCCGGCGGCTACCAATTCATGGCGAATGTCGCTTACGTCCTCGGCTGTTTCCGCTTGTTCAAGCGATAATAAGACACCTTCCAGATATGCGGTTTCTTCACGGGTCTGGTGGAGCTGCCGGGCGAGAGAGGCCTGCGCACGCTTTAGCTTATTGTAACGCTGGTAGTACCCATTAGCATTTTCTACCGGCGAGAGCGAAGGATCAAGACTAATGGTTACCAGGGAAGGGTAAGGGGCTTCGCTATAAATGTCAGGCAGCACCGCTTGTGTGGTTTCGCGCGTGATATCGTGCAGAAAGGCCATCAGAATATCCGCTTTGCGGCGGTAGTCTTCGGCAGTTTCGGCTTCAGCCAATTCTTGGATTAATAGCGTTTCCTTGCGCTGCAGTTTGGCAATTTCCCCGGCTACTAACTTACAGAGGAATTGTTTTTCCGGTGTCTGACGAATTCCTTTAGCAGCATCGGCAAACTCAACCGCTTCGCTCATCGAAACAAAGGAGCGAAGTTCACCACCGATCGTAAAAGTAAGCGGGAAGGCGGCTACTGCCAGCAGGCGCTTATCCGGTCCCAGCGCTACAGTTGGCTCGTGATTTCCGGCTTTTAACGGTGCGAGCAGTTCCTCAAAGACGGCAGCCAGACGATTTATTTTTTGCGATGCTTGGGCGGTAGTCACTGTTGCCGGAAGTCCTGCCCGGTGGATAATTTCTCGCGCTGTGACTGGCCCCATGCCTAAACCCGTATAAATAATGGCCTTTTCCAGCAGGCCTGTTTTTTGTATTGCTGTCTCCATAAATATTACGGGAGAGGCAGTAAGTGGATTGAGACGATCCTGGCTCGGCGGACTGACATAGGGACGGCCGGGCAGGATATGACGGTACCTGCTTTGCGACGGCCCAATGCGGCGTATACTGTCCAGTATAATTCCGTCTTGCGTCAAAATAATATTGCTATGCTTGCCCATAATTTCCGCTGTCAGTTCTTTGGTTACGATTAGTCCGTGTTCACCGCGAACATCAATGCCGATAGTGATGATCCGGTCCAAGCCATGCTGTTTGACTGCGGAAATACGTCCGTCTTCCAGATGCTTGCGGAGAAGCATGCAAAACGGCGGCGGCGAAGCCGGATTATCAGGTGATGTACCGGTAAGATGCATGCGGGCATGTTCGGGATGGGCGGATAGTAGTAGGCGCAGGTTTTCACCCGGCTGACGAATCCAAATTAACAGTTCAAAAGCGTTAAACTGAAATATTCGGTCAACCCGGCCGCCAGCCAGCCGTTTGCCGAGTTCAGCTGTGAGAAGCGACATGGATAGACCATCAAGACTCATGAAAGTTTCCTCCCAACAATTTGCCAATAGTATACCATCACCGCATCTTAGTGGTCAAACATGGTCTAATCGCGCCCTGCCGGGAATAACATGGATAAGGAAAAAACATGTGAGGTGACCGGCAGTGGATATGGAAAAATGGCACGCACGCTCAGTGGAGGAAGCGGTGCGCTTTTGGCTGACCAGCCCCCATGATGGTCTGGCGACGCAAGACGTTAAAAGCCGTTTAGATAAATTCGGCTATAATGAATTAACTGTAAAAGAAAAAACGCCGTGGTGGCAGCGTTTTATTGCCCAGTTTCAAGATTTTATGGTTTTGGTACTGCTCGGAGCGACGCTTGTTTCCGCCTTTTTGGGGGAATTTACGGATGCCGTGACTATCCTGGCCATCGTATTGTTAAATGCCATTCTGGGCTTTATCCAGGAGTACCGGGCCGAGCAGTCGATGGAAGCGTTGAAAAAGTTAGCCGCCCCTACCGCCCGGGTGCTTCGCAACGCGACGGCGCAGCACGTTCCTGCCCGGGAGCTTGTACCGGGAGATATTATCCTTCTGGAACCCGGTGACAAAATAGCAGCAGATGGCAGATTGATCGAAACCAGTAGCTTGGAGATTGAGGAAGCCACTCTTACCGGCGAATCGCTCCCGGTGCGCAAGGCGGCCGACCGGCAGTATCAAGAAGACAGTCCGCTGGGAGACCGCAAAAATATGGTATATGCCGGAACCAGTGTAACGCGGGGGCGCGGTAAAGCCGTAGTCTGCGCCACCGGCATGCATACCGAAGTCGGAAAGATTGCCGGGATGATTCAGGACGCGGAGAATGAGGAAACTCCCCTTGAGCGGCGCCTGGAAAGCTTAGGCCGGTTGCTTGTCTGGGGATGTTTATGTATTTGTCTTGTAGTCGTATTGACCGGCATTATGAAAGGCGAGCCATTAATGCTAATGCTCATGTCCGGCATCAGCCTGGCTGTGGCGGCTATACCTGAAGGATTGCCGGCTATTGTAACGGTAGCGCTGGCACTGGGGGTACAGCGCATGATCAAGCGAAATGCGATCGTGCGCAAGTTGCCTGCAGTAGAGACGTTAGGCTGCACAACAGTTATCTGTTCGGATAAAACCGGTACACTTACGCAAAACGCAATGACGGTACGGCAGATTTTTGCCAACGGCCGGTTTTACGACGTAACCGGTGTTGGCTATGACATTAAAGGAGATTTTTTGTTAAACAAGCAGGAATTTAATGTGAAAAAGGATAAATTTTTACTGCAATGCCTGACTATTGGTTCTTTGTGCAACAACAGTACGCTCAAACGTAATAATGTCAGTATTGCGAATATTTGGCGGCGAAGCGGCGAAGATGGTTGGTCAATTGAAGGCGACCCTACGGAAGGAGCTCTGGTTGTTGCGGCTGCCAAAGCGGGCATTTGGCGCTCAGATATCGAAAAGCAGTGGCGAAGAATTGGCGAAATTCCGTTTGAGGCAGATCGGCGTCGCATGTCTGTAGCTTACCGGCACGAAAGCACCAGCCTCTTATACGTGAAAGGTGCGCCCGATACCATCGTTGAATTATGCCGCTATCAGGGCGATGGCGAACGCGAGACGCCGCTTACGCCGGAAATAGTAAGTGCAATTCTGGAAGCGAATGAGCGTATGACTTCCCAAGCACAGCGCGTCTTAGCGGTTGCCTACCGCCGTTTGGCGCCGGCTGAAGCCGATAATCTGAACGACACTCTTGAGCGGGAACTGGTATTTGTCGGACTGTTAGGAATGATAGATCCGCCGCGGGAAGAGGTTAAACATGCAATTGCCGTATGCCGCCAGGCAGGGATTAAGACTGTCATGATTACCGGCGACCATCGTAATACGGCAGTTGCCATTGCCAGCGAGCTGCATATGTATAAGGAAGGGGTTCACAAGGCGATGACCGGCCGGGAACTGGATCAAATAAGTGACCAGGAATTGGCCCGAAGCATAGGCGGCATCGCCGTATTCGCCCGGGTTTCTCCGTCCCATAAGCTGCGCATCGTGCGGGCGCTCAAGCAGTGCGGGCATATTGTTGCCATGACCGGCGACGGCGTTAATGACGCGCCGGCAATCAAAGAAGCCGATATTGGCGTGGCCATGGGTATAACAGGCACGGATGTGACTAAGGAAGCCTCAGCGATGGTTTTGGCTGATGACAATTTTGCCACCATTGTGGCTGCGGTGGAGGAAGGGCGAGGCATTTACGATAATATTCGTAAATTTATCCGTTACTTGCTATCATGCAATATCGGCGAGGTGCTTACCATGTTCCTGGCTACTCTGTCCGGATTACCGCTGCCGCTCTTGCCGGTGCAAGTACTGTGGGTTAACTTGGTCACCGATGGGCTTCCTGCCATGGCGCTGGGGATTGATCCCAATGATCGGGATATTATGAACCGTCCTCCCCGTAATCCGGGAGAGAGCGTATTTTCCCGGGGACTGAGCCGCAAGATTATATTGCGGGGCGTGCAGATAGGTCTAAGCACTTTGGGCGTGTTCACGCTGCTGTATATGGTAACAGTCGATTTAGCTCTGGCGCGGACAGGGGCTTTCTGCACGCTGGTATTTTGCCAACTGTTCCATGTTTTTGATTGCCGGTCAGAAGTATTTACCGTCTTTGAGATAGGACTGCTGAAGAACCGTTACTTGGTAGCGGCCGTCTTATGCTCGGCCTTAATGCAGTTGTCGGTGTTATATGTTCCATTTTTAAACGCTATTTTCGACACAGTACCGCTGACCCTGACTGAATGGGCCATTATACTAACGGTTTCAGGATGGACGTTTCTTCTTGGCCTCGTACGGCATTTTTTCCGGCGGAAGCGCTGGTCGGGACGTTCAGTATTAGGCCGTGTGTAAGGTGAAATACTATAACAAACAGAGGCACTTGTAGGAGGAACATCATGCAATTTAGCAAATGGCACGGGATAGGCAACGATTTTGTTATTGTCAACGGCATGAATGAGCGGATTGATGATTACAGCAAAGCCGCGAAGGAAATATGTCACCGCCGCTTCGGCATTGGTGCAGACGGCTTAGTTATCGTACTTCCATCTGATAAAGCTGACTTTACTATGCGGATTTTTAACTCGGATGGGAGTGAGGCGGATATGTGCGGCAATGCTACCCGCTGTGTCGCGCGCTACGTATATGAATCCGGTCTTACTGCTAAAACCGAGATTACCATCGAGACGCATGCCGGAATTGTGAAACCTGCTTTGATATTTGATAAAGATGAGGTAATTGCCGTATGCGTTGACATGGGGGAACCGCGTATGAAACGCGGGCAAATCCCGATGGCGGGCGACCCGGAGGAAGAAGCTGTAAATATTCCGCTGGAAGTCGCCGGAAAGCTCTTTTCTGTCACCGGTATTTCGGTCGGCAACCCGCACTGCGTAATTTTTGTGGATGACGTTGAGGAAATCGACCTAGCTGGTTTGGGCCCGCAAGTTGAAACCCATCCGCTGTTCCCGAAAAAAACCAATGTTGAGTTTGTACAAGTGCTCAGCCGCGATAAACTGCGGATGCGGGTTTGGGAACGGGGTGCGGGTATTACCATGGCGTGCGGCACAGGAGCGAGCTCAACGCTTGTTGCTGCCGTTTTGAATGGAAAAACCGACCGTTGCGCAACCGTTGTTCTCGATGGCGGCGAACTGATCATTGAGTGGAGGGAAGATAATCACGTATATATGACCGGGCCCGCAACTCAGGTATTTTGCGGGGAATATCTCAGATAAAATAAGGCGTTATCCTGTAGTCAATCATGGTTAATCAGCAGATCGAAAGGAGTATTCATATGGCGTTAATCAACGAAAACTATCTTAAATTACCGGGCAGTTATTTATTTGCAGAAATCGGCAGGAGGGTGGCGGCTTTTAAAAGTGAAAACCCGTCTGCCAACATCATCCGGCTGGGCATCGGCGATGTTACCAGGCCGCTCCCTGCAGCCGTTATCGGTGCGCTGCACAGTGCAGTCGACGAAATGGCGCGGGAGGAGACATTCCGCGGATACGGACCGGAACAGGGTTACGCCTTCTTAAGCCGTAAAATTATCGATTTTGATTATGCGCCGCGCGGCATCCAGTTGGATGAGGATGAGGTATTTATCAGCGACGGTTCTAAAAGCGATGTAGGCAACATTCAGGAGATTTTCGGCGTAGATAACGTAGTCGCAATCACCGATCCGGTATACCCGGTATATCTTGACTCCAACATTATGGCCGGACGCACGGGCTCACTAGGTGAGGACGGCCGCTTTGGCAGGGTTATGTATTTGCCTTGCACGGCCGAAAACCAATTCATTCCGGATTTGCCGCGTCAAAAAGTGGATATGATCTATCTCTGCTGTCCCAATAATCCTACCGGTACCACACTATCCAAGGCGGAACTGAAAAAGTGGGTGGATTATGCCAGGGCCAACGAAGCGATTATCTTATTCGATGGCGCTTACGAAGCCTATATCCGCGAAGACAATATTCCGCACAGCATCTACGAAATTGAAGGCGCAAAAGAGGTTGCGATTGAATTCCGCTCTTTCTCGAAAAACGCCGGTTTTACCGGAACCCGTTGCGCTTATACGGTTGTTCCCAAAACAGTGATGGGTAAGACAGCCGGCGGCGAGTCCTATCCGCTCAATAAGCTG
The DNA here is from genome assembly GCA_026417995.1 of Negativicutes bacterium. GTDB lineage: Bacteria > Bacillota > Negativicutes > Sporomusales > JAOACF01 > JAOACF01. The sequence goes on along the minus strand of JAOACF010000033.1, from coordinate 5,794 downwards.
TGGAATCGCAGGCAGACTACAAAATTTAACGGCGTTCCCTATATTATTCAAAGGGGAGCTGAGGCTGTTTACACGCCGGAAGGCCAGCAGCAGATCAAGGCGCTGGTCGACTACTACATGACCAATGCCAAGATCATTGTTGACGGCCTCAAGAGTGCCGGCCTTGAAGTCTATGGCGGCGTTAACGCTCCATACATTTGGCTGAAAACCCCTAATAACATGGATTCCTGGGCGTTTTTCGATAAACTGCTGCACGAAGTACATATTGTCGGAACACCGGGAACCGGCTTTGGGCCGTCTGGTAAAGGGTATTTCCGGTTAACTGCCTTTGGCAACCGTGAAAACACGCAGGAAGCTATCCAGCGCATTAAAACAAAATTAAGTATATAGCGATGCAAAAATCCAGCATGTCTTGCTGGATTTTTTCGCGTTCGTAAGGTATTTTTTCCCTTCTTGGTAATATACATAAACCCAAGGGGGAGTGGACGTGAAGATATCAGCGTTAATTCTTGTTTTACTAGTTGTTATACAGGCTGCTGCAGGGGCTGTGGAACCTGTTACAGCTGCATTAATCGGGGAGGCCCAGGAATACGGACAGCGCTTTAAAAACCTTGCGGTAGAGGAGTTTATGCAGCCCTGGACAGCACTTGGGGATAAAGCTTATCGGACCGGGGGTTGGGAGGAGAAAGCTTATCTTTATACTCCTTACTTGCTCATTGCCCTGAAGGCAAGGGAAAAGGCCCTCGCCGGCGGCAAAGTTCATTTGGAAGACAGCGAGAATATTATAACCGAATATACCGGTTATTTAACCTTCGAGGTTGTGATGTATACAGCCTTTCCCGTAGAGCGGCAAATGCTTAACGCGGTGTTAAAGCAGGGAAAGAAAAATGTGAAACAGTATCAGGTTGTAGCGGCTCAGCCCGAACCGGTCATTTCGTTGCAGGGAAATCGCCTGTATAAAACCCAGTGCTATATTTATTTTCCTGACAGGGACATTATGATGCATAAACCCGTACAACTGACGATCAGTAGCCGGGGGGAAAGGGAAAGACAGTTTCGTTTCAATCTGGGCGAGCTAAAGTAACTGTAAAGCCGGTCAATGTGCCGGCTATTTTATTTTGCCTAAAAAAGGAATATTTGGACGAAAGGAGAAATGTTTGATTAATTCTTAATTCTAACGTTAATAATAAGTTACGCGAAGGAAGGTGCGAATAAATTGCTAAAGAGCATGACCGGCTTTGGTCGTGGCGAATATTTGGATGAATGCCATCGTTTTGTCGTGGAGATCAAAGCAGTCAATCATCGCTACAACGAAATTGTCATCCGTATGCCCAAAAATTTTGGCAGCCTGGAAGATAAGATACGGCGCATGGTTTCTAGCCAGCTTATACGCGGGCGCATTGATATCTATATTACGATGGATGAATATGGAGAAAAGCGGCGCTTGGTGAGGGTTGACAAAGAGCTGGCAATGGCTTACCATAAGGCAATAGAAGACTTGGCAGCTTTACTTGCGCTTAACGCTGAAACTGATAACGTGTTCAATATTGCCCGCTATCCTGACGTATTGCGGGTAGAAGAGATTGCTGAGGATATTGCAGTTTTATGGGGGAAGCTGGAAAAGGCAATTGATATTGCCGTGGCGAACTTAATGGAAATGCGGGTCAGTGAAGGCGCCAATTTACAGCGCGATTTGATTGCACGGATTGATAAGCTCGCGGCATATGTAGCTATGCTGGAAGAGCGCGGACCGAAACTGTATGAAGAATACCGGGCAAAGCTGTTTGCCCGGATGAAAGAACTGTTAAACGCGGTTGGCAGCGAGCCGGATGAAAGTCGCCTGTTACAGGAGGCTGCCCTTTACGCTGACCGGACCAATTTTACCGAGGAGCTTGTACGTCTGAGAAGTCATCTAGCGCAGTTCCGGGATAACCTTTACAGCGACGCGGCAGTTGGCCGCAAGCTGGATTTTATTCTGCAGGAAATCAATCGCGAGGCCAATACCATTGCATCCAAGGCTAATGATTATACAATCGCCAATGTAATTGTTGAAATTAAAAGTGAAATTGAGAAGGTCAGAGAGCAAATACAAAACATAGAGTAATATAGAGAATTTAAGTCAGTCGCTTGTTCACGGTTATTATTGGTCAGAGAAACGTTAGGGGGAGTTTATTGATGGATATTAAGCTTATTAACATTGGTTTTGGCAACATTGTGTCCGCTAACCGCATCGTAGCCATTGTAAGCCCGGAATCAGCTCCGATTAAACGTATTATTCAGGAAGCCCGCGATCGTGGCATGTTAATTGATGCGACTTACGGCCGACGTACCCGGGCGGTAATTATCGCAGACAGCGACCATGTTATCTTATCAGCAGTCCAGCCGGAAACGGTCGCTCATCGTCTGGCCAGCAAAGATACCAGCGATGATGCTTCTGAATAACTTTGGCCGAAAGGAGAATCTCACATGACGCAGCAAGGGGTATTGATTGTTCTTTCCGGTCCTTCCGGAACCGGAAAGGGGACAATTTGCAAGCAATTGCTGCGTAGCTATCCCAATTTGCATTACTCCGTATCAGCCACGACCCGTGCGCCCCGCGAAGGAGAAATAGACGGGGTTAACTATTGGTTCGTCTCCAAGGACGATTTTATGATGATGGTGGAAAGTGATGAACTGTTGGAATGGGCTGAAGTTTACGGCAATTTTTACGGGACCCCCCGGCGTTATGTTCAGCAGCAGTTGGACAGCGGTAAGGATGTAGTCTTGGAAATTGATATTCAGGGAGCTATGCAGATTAAGAGTAAATTTCCGCAAGGGGTTTTTATTTATATCATTCCGCCTTCTCTGGACGAGTTGGCAAATCGTATTTATCGACGCGGCACCGATAGCCCTGACAGCATCAGGCAGCGGTTAAGCTGTGCAAGCAGTGAACTTGCATATGCTTGTCAGTATCACTATGTAGTGGTTAACGACAGCGTAGAGGCTGCAGTGAAAAAAATTGAAGCAATACTGACGGCGGAAAAGTGTAAAGTCGATCGGAACAGTGATTTGATTGATACAGTTTGTCAATGCGGTACTACTGAATAAAACAAGAGGTGGTCTTAGTGATTCATCCTTCCTTGGATGTATTAGTTACAAAAGTTGACAGCAAATATACGCTTGTAGTCCTTACCGCCAAGCGGGCGCGTGAAATTATGAGCGGTGACGCCCCGTTAGCCGAGAGCAAGTCTAATAAACCGGTAACTATTGCGCTGGAGGAAGTTGCTCATAATAAGATCACTTTTGAGCGCACTAAAACCGGTATTAAGTAGGGGGACGCAATGCTAAGCGGGAAAAACATAGTTTTAGGGGTCAGCGGAGGCATTGCTGCTTATAAGGCTGTTGAAATCGTTAGCCGCTTAAAAAAGGCGGGTGCTACGGTTTACGTAATCATGACCGAGGCGGCGGCAAAATTTGTTACTCCGCTCACATTTCGTGAAATCAGCGGTCAACCCGTAGTAGCGAGCATGTGGGATGAACCGAAACAATGGAATGTTGAGCATGTTGCATTGGCCTCAAGGGCCGATTTATTTTTGATAGCGCCGGCTACTGCCAATGTCATTGGCAAAATGGCGAACGGTATAGCCGATGACATGTTGTCCACAACCGTTATGGCGACAAGAGCACCTGTAGTGCTTGCTCCCGCCATGAATACCAATATGTACCTGAACCCGATCGTTCAGGCCAATCTGCATAAGCTGCAAAGTTTAGGCTACCACGTCATTGAGCCGGCCTGTGGCCTGCTTGCCTGCGGCGTGGAAGGACCGGGGCGGTTACCTGAACCGGCTGAAATTGCAGACTATGTGGCAACTATCCTAAATTCCGTGCAGGATTTTAAAGGCAGGAAATTTATTATTACGGCGGGCGGAACCCGCGAACCCATTGATCCGGTTCGCTATATCGGCAACCGGTCAAGCGGCAAGATGGGATATGCCCTGGCCAAAATGGCTGCCAAACGCGGCGCGCATGTGGTATTGGTATCCGGTCCGACCGAGCTTCCCTGCCCTCCGGGTGATGTCAGGCTTGTGAAGATTGAGCGGGCAGCCGAGATGAGGGAAATCGTCCTAAAAGAATACAGGGACGCGGACGTCGTTATCAAGGCGGCGGCTGTAGCCGATTACCGCCCGCAGCAGACCGCCGAACAAAAAATTAAAAAGACTGGCGATACGCTAACCCTCGTCCTCGAAAAGAATCCGGATATATTAAAAGAGTTAGGGCAATTAAAACAGCGGCAGATACTGGTCGGTTTTGCGGCTGAAACTGAGGAGCTTGTCGCCAATGCTGCGCAAAAGCTCGCGGCCAAGAATTTGGACATGATTGTTGCCAATGACGTTACGCTGCCAGGCGCCGGGTTTAATGCCGATACCAATATTGTCAAAATTTTAGCGAGTGACGGCAAGGTCGATGAACTGCCGCAGATGAGCAAAGAACAGGTAGCCAGCGTAATTCTGGACAAAATATATGGATTGTTGTCAAAAAAATGTTGATTTTTTTATTTGTTTATTTTAAAATTGCTTTGGTGAAAATTACATAAACTATACTCATCCAGAGTTGGCGGAGGGACTGGCCCGATGAAGCCGCGGCAACCATTGACGCAGTCAAAAAGGTGCCAATTCCTGCGAACAAAATTCGCGAGATGGGGAGCGTGCTGTCCACCCTCCCCATGGGTGATTTTTTTTTAGAAACGGAGGCAAATAAATGGAAAAGAAACGCGTACTATTTACTTCGGAGTCAGTCACAGAAGGACATCCTGATAAGATTGCGGATCAAATATCAGACAGTGTGCTGGACGCCATAATTGCCCAGGATCCTTTGGCCCGCGTCGCTTGCGAGACAATGGTGACAACCGGGCTTGTCCATGTGGTGGGTGAGATCACTACCAGATGCTATGTTGATATCCCCAAGATTGTGCGTCAGACTATTAAAGATATCGGATATACACGGGCTAAATACGGTTTTGACGGCGATACCTGCGGCGTTATGACTTCAATTGACGAGCAGTCTCCTGATATTGCCCTGGGAGTTAACAAAGCGCTTGAAGCCAAGAAAGGTGACATGGATGAGATTGAAGCAATAGGCGCCGGCGATCAGGGAATGGTATTTGGTTATGCGACCAATGAAACTCCTGAACTGATGCCGCTGCCGATCTCGCTGGCGCATAAGCTTGTGCGCCGGCTGGCCGAGGTCAGAAAATCGCGGGAGATACCCTATCTGCGCCCGGATGGAAAATCACAGGTTACTGTGGAATATATCGACGGCAAGCCTGTTCGTGTTGATACAATCGTCATTTCCACGCAGCACCGCCCCGACGTTGATGTGACGACAATTGAAAGAGATGTCATTAAAAAGGTGATTACGCCGGTCGTACCGGCAGAACTGCTGGATAACCAGACCAAATACTACATTAATCCGACCGGGCGCTTTGTCGTGGGTGGGCCGCAAGGAGATGCGGGACTGACCGGGCGCAAGATTATTGTCGACACTTATGGAGGAAAAGGTGCTCATGGTGGTGGTGCATTTTCGGGAAAAGACCCTTCAAAAGTTGACCGTTCTGCAGCTTATGCTTTGCGTCACATAGCTAAAAATGCAGTTGCTGCTGGTATTTCCGACGAAATACTTATTCAAATTAGCTATGCTATCGGTATTGCCCAACCTGTTAGTTTTTATGTTAATACTTATGGAAAATCAAAAATAAATTTGTCTGATTCGGAGATTGCTCAAAAACTTAGTAAAATTTTCGATTTAAGACCTGGAG
>JAOACF010000032.1 GCA_026417995.1 Negativicutes bacterium | reverse complement strand
ACTTTTTCAGCAGTCTCCGGTTGTATTAATATACCGCAAATAATTACTTGAAAATGAGTTTTGCAACACTCACCTAGCATTATATGTAAGTTTATCTTCCCCCCATCCATTTTGCTAAAAGGATGTAATGCCTTGCACCCAGAGACGACCGGATTTGTCAGTATCAGATATTGCCTGTTCCGCACCGGCTTTCCAGGAATAATTTACCCGGAAGGCATAATCCCCCGCCTTGTTCCAGCTAACCCCCAAACCGATTCCCGTAAGGCGCCGGCTATTTGCGCCAAAATAGCCGGGCCATAGTTCCTTATTTATTTTTATATACCCGGTGTCTACAAAACCTATCAATTGGAAATTGTCCTGTGCATGTTTAGGCAATGGTATTTCCCATCGAAGTTCGCCTGTCAACAGATACCCTTCATCGCCGGAAGCTTCCCCGGAAGGGTAAGCCCGTACACCATGCGCGCCGCCGAGGGAAAACTTTTCGGCGGAATCGAGGTTGTTGCCTGCCCACTGCACACTAAGGGTTGTCAGCAACGCCAGGCGTTTGGCCACATGCTGCCGTCGAACCGCGCTGATATTCCATTTGGCATAACTGCCCGCCGTCTTGGCGGTTATTTGATCATCTGCGTCATCGGTATATAACCGTCCGGTTGTATAGCCCACAGAGTAGGCGATCGCGCCGCCTCCGCCCCAGCGGTCAACACTGTCGCCGCTTAGGCTGAACGACCAGGTATTTGCTGTTTTATGCTTATCCGGCATTCCGTCGATGAGATCCAGCAGCCGCTTATTGCCGTAACTAATTTGAAGGCCTGTATTTTGCAAGCGTGACCGGATTATCGGTATATCCCAACTGATGCTTAACGTATCGGCAGTCCCCCGGGCATTGAGAAAGGCAAAATCTTCACCAAGCTGATAGTTTAATTTAGAGTAATGAATGCCAAGCTTATGTCCTTGCGCGAAACCAGGCGTGTTAAAAGAAATGCTGCCGCTGTCTAATCCCGTATTCGCTTTTGTTCCATAGACAGTGAATATGTCGCCGCTGGCAAACGGGTTATTTATGGAAACTCGCAAATTGCTCTGGTAGCTTCCCGTGAAACGATTGCCGTAATTGTTCAGCTCAAAGTTACCTGTCAACATTTTATCTCTGGGCGAAATATCAAGAATTAAGTCTGAAGTTCCGGCTCGGCGTCCCGGCATGAGGGTTGCTTTGGCCTCAACTCCGGCTAAATCACCAAGCAGGTAGACAGCTCGTTCCAGCAGCTTTTGGTGAATATAGGCCCCGCTGCGGACACTGCCCAATTCACGCAACAGAATTCGTTCCGCAACCCGGGAATGGTTGTGAATAATAATCCGGTCATACTGGCCGGTTATTATGTTTATCTCGACAACTCCGTCCCGTATCTCCTGCGCGGGTATGTATGCCTGAGCTAACATGTATCCGTTCTTCCGGAAATACTGCGTAATTACTGCGGCCGCTTCTTCCAGGTCGGCCAGCGTCAGCTCCTTGCCCTGCCGCTCGGCAATAAGCGCCAGCAATTCGCCCTCCGGATACAACTCCTGCCCGGTAATACGGAAGCGGACAACAGGAATTCTACTGCCATTCTGGGTCCGCAGCGGCGGGCGATAAACCTGTTGTGTCTCTATCTTGTCCAAAGGTTTATCCGGCACTGTCAGTTCGCTACGCCGCAAATCACTTAGGGTCCTGCCGGCATCAGGCTTGTCCGGGGGCGCCGCATTAGCTAATCCGGCTATGACAAGAGATGCGACTAAAATAAGACAGGCTAAGCCGCTTTTAATAGCGGCTTTTTTTCTGCAAGACTGCACAACCCAGCCCTCCTTAAACAATAAAACCGCTACTACCTGCCATCTTCTACCATGTCGGGATTGCCCTCAAACCTGTTTTTTTCTGTTTCCCCCTTGTGCGCAGCTGCTGGTTGCAAATTATCCGCTAGGTGTGCCGCACCCTTGATTTCATGCGGTATATCTAGCGGATTTAACACTGTGATCGTCGGCAGAGACCATTCGCTACGAGGTTGAGTCCGGTTGCCACTTGCCGTTACTGCTCTGCCTGCCGGTGTACGGAATACCTGCCCAAATTCTGCAGCAGCGCCTGAAACCGAAGACATTTGGGCCAAAAGCGATTGGTAGACACTCTTTTGCTGATTATTCATCCCCTCAATAGTCAGCCTTCCATTTTGATAGAAAATATCATAATTAAGTGAAGTATGGCCGAACGGAACTATAGGATAGACCCCCGCCTGCGAGTTTGTGCCGGCGTCAGTCATAAATTTCAGCACTCCGCCAAGATCTGCGGGTGTATCGCTTAGCTTAAATCCGGTATAGGCAGCCGTGAATGCCGGATTTGGCTGACCATAGCGACGTGTATAATCATTTGCCTTTATTACCAAAGGCGCCTTGTTCACAGTCAAAGTTCCGTTTTCATATGTAATGAGATAGTTAGCTGCCAGGCCGGTATTTAAGGCCAGTTCCTGCAGCGACAGGGAATAAACTCCGGTATCGCTCCCGGCTTTTGCCGGCGTTGCAACCGGAGATACGGCGGTCAGCGTGTCGCCGAGGGCAAGACTGCCGGTTTTAATTACGGCTTGCGCAAACGCAGGATTATTATCGCCGTATTCTCGGCTTATATCTGCCGGTTTCACAGTGATGGGGCGCCGCTCAACGGTAAAGTTGACCGGCCTGGTGTCAAATTGAATTTGGTAATTAGCATTCTTTTGACCATCACTAACAAGATCGCCCTGGAGGATGCGATAACTGCCTGCATTTTCCCCACTCTCCCGGCTCAGACCGCCTGACAGCATATCCCCATTGACTATGGCGCTGCCGGTTGTGCCCGGTCCGCCTGTGACAGTATACCGCAATACGGGGTCAGCTTCGCCGTATATTTTAGTCTGGCCGGTTATTGGCGTTATCGTGACTGGTCTGGGCGTTATGCTGAAAACTGCCCCGGCATCAAAACTAATATTATAGTTGGGATTATTGGCGCTCGTCAGGCTGCCTTGCGTTACGGCATAGCTTCCTACGTCATTTCCGGCCTGCCGGCTTAAGGAACCAACCAATGTGTCGCCGTTGACAAGGGCGCTGCCTGTCGTCCCCGCTCCGCCGGCAACTGAATACCGCAATATAGGGTCGGCTTCGCCGTATATTTTAGTTTGGCCGCTGTCCGGGCGCACCGTAATCGGCCTGGGAAGAATCGTAAAGGGCGCGGGGATATAGGAAATATTGTAGTTGGAACTTTTGCCATCCGCTACTTGCAACGTTCCCTGCCTTATTTCATAGGTACCGGCATTAACATTGTTTGTCGGAATAAGCCCTCCGGTTAACCTATCACCGGATACCAGGGCATTGCCTGTTGTTCCCTGTCCGGGAATAACCGTATAGGACAGGTACGGCATTGCTTCGCCGTATATTTTTGATTTAGCATCAGCCCGTATGGTTATCGGCCGGGGCGTTATCGCAAAAAGCACCGGTGTCTTGCTGAAAGCTATATCATAATTAGGATTGTTGGCGTTGACAAGCGACCCTTGTGTTATCGTGTAAAATGAGCCAACATTCTCACCCGCCGTTCTGCCAAGAAGCCCCGACAAAGTATCTGCGCCCACTAACGCCGGCCCGGTAGTCCCGCCACCGCCGGCAAGGTTGTAACTAAATACCGGATCGTTTTCGCCGTATATTTTACTTTGAAGGATTTTGGGCGTTACGGTGATCGGTCTTTTAGTGATCGTAAGTATTCCCGGAATATACGTAAAGTCATAATTTGCAGCCGAGCCGCTGGCAAACACCGGATTGGAAGGGATGATGGCGTGGCTTGTTCCGGCTGCTGCCGTCTGCGTTGCGGTATCAGCAACCGTATTCGCTACACTGCTAACGACATCTCCCGGCGCTAAGCCGCGGCTTGTTCCTACTCCGTCGGCAGCTATGGCAAAGTTTGTGCCGAGACTTGGATTAGGTTCACCGTAATAGCGCGTTGCACTACCTGCGGTAAGAGTGACAGGCCGCCGCCTTACCGTCAAAGTCCCTGTATTGAAAGCAAACTGGTACCCCAGTTCTGATGTCAGTGTTCCCTGGCCCGATTGTATGGTATATATGCCGGCATTTGCCCCACCGCCTGCTACAAATAAATCAGGCTGTCCGCTAAAAGGATTTAAGAAGGTATCCCAGGAACGCAGTCCGGTAATGGTATATCCCAGCGACGCCGCATCGCCGTATGTCTTTGTAACATCGGCAGGCTTCACCGTTAAAACCGGCGTATCCCGAAATAAGAAGTATCTCTGTTTTCCTGCTACCGTCGGTACCGCCGCAAAACCGCTCCACCAGTCCAAACTGCCCTGTCCATAGCGGACATAAGTCTTGGGGATGTCATCATAGTTGAAATTAATATTGGCATAAGCGGAGTTTCCGGCCGATACCCAAAACTTTTCTGTTCCCCGAGTGAAAATCGTCGGGTGATGATAGCTTTCTTCCGCCATTAAAAGTGTGTTCTGAGAATAGATCAAGCCCGGATTCAAGAAAGCGTTAGTCAGGGCCCTGATGCTTACAGTATCGGCATTTTCGTATGTTCCGTCATATTTGTTGAGTTCTTTTTTAGCCAATAGCGGATTGTTGGCAAATTCCACATTGGTGCTTGAATAAATCGTGATATTGTTTGCATACAGCTTTGCACCATTTACAGTTATCCCCGATGCAGGGCCATTGGGTCCCAGTTCAAGCACAAGGTTATTGGCCGTAATATCGCCTTCGATCAGCATGCCGGGATTACTTCCCTGACGGAGATAGTCATCATTAAAATAGTGATTGGCATAGAGCCTGACGTCACCGGACGTTTGTATCCCATTGTTATAGGTACGATCGTCATACCAGGCGCTGTTTGTCAGCCAGAGCAAACGGCCGGCCTTCATTGTGAGACTGTTGGTGCTGGCCGACTCGATATAGTCATTGATCGTAATATCGTATTTTGCCTGGAGCTCAACAGCGTTTTGGGATAATAAATCGGCAATCGCTGCCGCGCTGATGTTAAAAGTTCCCGGATAGTGCTGATACTCAGGAAAACCATTTGCCGCCGGCATTTGCGCATTTCCTGAGCGAATAATTTCTATATAGTCCGGATCAAGCAGCAAAACGCCGGCAGTCCCGCTTGCTGCTCCTAAGTTAACCCGGCCGGCAAAATCCAGGTTTTGCTTGCCCGATACTTCCGCTTTGCCGCCGTCTCCCGACTGTGCTCCGCCCTGAGCGCTGATATTGCCGTAGTAGCGGGTATCACCTTCCGCCCATACGACCACTTTGCCGCCGTTGCCGAACGTAATGGCATCTGCTTTAATCTCCGCTCCTGGTGCCACCAAAGTGCGCAAGGCGTTCTGCTCAGGCCCTTTTCCCTGCCAGTTGCCGCCGACGAGTACGGTTCCGCCTGCTTTATCGCCCGAGGCGTCCAGCATTGCGCTGCCAGCAAGCATTACCTTATCACCCAGCACCTTTACCGTGCCGCCGCTGCCACCGCCGTTTTTGCCGGATGCATCAAGCGTGCCGGATACCGAAACAACGCCCTGCGGGCCTCCCTCCAGGCGGATAACGCCGTTTTCGCTGCTCACGCTCTGCGCCTTTATGACGCCGGTATTGTTAACGACAGTATTAATTAGAGCGTCCTTGGCGCGGGCGGCGAGGATAACCACTCCCCCGTCAGCCTGAATCATGTTTTTATTTTCAACATTGGCCCGAATTGCGGCTTCGTTTACTGCCAGATTAAGCTTCCCGTCACCGGCGAAATCGAGTGTTGCTCTTTGGCCGGCGCCCAGCGCCACTGTTCCTAATCTGGCGGCGATTACTCCTTCATTGCGAACATCGGGAGCCAATAGGGCTATATAGCCTCTGTCAGCCGCCTGAATATTCCCCTGATTAATTACCGAACCGGTGTTGCCGCTAAAAACGTACCGGCCGGCCAAGAAGTCGCTGTCGCTGATACCGAGCGTCGATGCGACGATGCCGCCGACATCGACTTGCGCCCCCTGTCCAAACAGGATGCCGTTCGGATTAGTGAGAAATACTTTGCCGTTAGACATCAACTGCCCGTGAATCTGTGTCGGGTTATTGCCCAAAACACGGTTGAGCGCCACGGAACCGGATGAGGGCTGCAGGAACTGTACTCGCTCCTGGGCCGCGATATCAAAAGACTGCCAGTTTATGGCCAGCTTATCGGTCATTTGCTGAATAGTTGTCAGCGCCCCTTGCTGTTTCACCGTTCCCGTTCCGGCTGCAACCTGCCCGCCCTGCGGCGCGCCCTCAACGCTTCCGGCAGCTGCCAGCAGCAGCATAGCAGCTGCGGCGGTTGTTTGTTTTAAAACAGAAATAACCCTTTCACTCAGCATCTGTCCGGCTGTTTTTTGTTTGTCCGTTATGTCCTGTCGTCGGCAATTGTTTAAAAACCGAGATTTGCCCTGTTTCCAGTCTCGCCGCCATTTCCTTTGCACTCCAGTCACCTTCTTGCAAACACAAAACATTCTGAAATCTATGGCATCCAAGAAGTGTTGTCAAGCTTATTCTTCGTCCCGATACCCGCAAAATGCGACAGTAGTTTTCCATTAGCCAAAATTCTATGCGTTTTTACTGTCCATCAAAAATGGTTCAGGGCATTGTCCTCCGTTGCACATGACAAATTAACAAAAGAATTCGTCAATTAAAATTTCTTTCCCTTTCCAAAGGCAAATTTTTATATAGACTATGTGCTCACCTAACCCCCGCGTACCAATATGGTAACATTACTTCAATTTCACTGTACCAATTCGGTAATAATAATAGTCTTTTTACCTTTTTGGTACAATTATTTTTCCGAACTGGTAATAAGGTTATAATTGAATTAGGTGGTATTAATGATTGCTGATAGATTAAAAAATCTACGTGAAAACCGCGGACTAACACAAACGCAGGTTGCCGAACAACTTCAAATGTCACGCGTTAATTACAATAGGTACGAAAAGGGAGAACGCGAACCTGACAACGCCACCCTAGCCCGCCTCGCCGACTTCTTCGGCATCTCAGTGGACTACCTGCTGGGGAGGACGGACACATCCTTTACAGACTTTTTCCCTGACGCAATTCTGGCCGACCTTAGCAATTTTGTGCCTGTCCCAATTGTCGGCACCGTAAAGGCCGGCCCCAACGGTTTAGCGTATGCAGAACATCTCGGCTATGAGTATGTCGATAAAGAAGATATCAATGGCTCCAAACACATATTCCTGCAAGTCAAAGGCGACAGCATGACCGGTGAAGGCATCCTGCCAGGTGACTTGGCCTTAGTAAAAGAGCAGCCCGAGGTTTATTCCGGCGACCTCGCCGTTGTTATTGTTGACGGCGTCGAACCGGAAGGCAGGCTTAAACGTGTCCACTTCAAAGGCGACAGCATCGTCCTCCAAGCGGCAAATCCGGCGTACCCTCCTGAAATATTTACAGGCGAAGAAAGAAAAAAAGTCCGGATAGTCGGCAAAGTTAAACAGACTGTCCGGAAATATTAAAGCGAGGCGAAGACTAATGACCAACGAAGAATTTCAAAAACTGGTACTGGAAGAATTATTCGGCATAAAGTCTGAGATATCCGGCTTAAAGTCTGAGATATCCGGCTTAAATTCTGAGGTATCCGGCTTAAAGTCTGAGATATCCGGCATAAAGTTTGAGATATCCGACTTAAATTCTGAGATATCCGGCATAAAGTCTGAGATATCCGGTATAAAGTCTGAGATATCCGGCATAAAGTCTGAGATATCCGGCATAAAATCACAGCTTAGCGAAAACACCCAGATCATTAAAGCCCTCATGCATCGCACCGAAGAACTTGACGCTAAGTTTGACGGCCTGCTGCACACAACTGCAACCAAAGACGCGCTGATCAATTTTGAAAACAAGATAACAACCCAATTAGATCGTATGGCCGGCGATATAACCTTTCTGGTGCGTAAAACCGCCGAACACGATGATGACATTCGGGCATTACGCCGAGCAAAACAAGGGGCTTAGCATCTAAACCATTGAGTTAAGCCATGAATTTAAAACAGATTCACACTATGATGCTAAACGGCGACCTTATTACCCAGAAAACACGGGGACAGGGATGTTGTTTCCGGCTCCGCTCCAGGGGCAACCTTGGTCACGCGGCTTTTTCCACTGATTAGGCGACAGGGCTTCTTTCAGCCCATCGGCTCGGCAACCATGCCGGGCGAACAAAAACGCTAGGTCAACATCTCGTCAACCTAGCGTTTCTCTCATTTTTTGGTGCGCCCGGCAGGAATCGAACCTGCGCACCCGGCTCCGGAGGCCGGCGCTCTATCCCCTGAGCTACGGGCGCAAAAGTATTTAATTACGACAAAAAGTATTATATCACAAAGGAGCGGATATTGTCCAATGGTTTTATTTGGGAGCTGCCGGTGTATTGCAATAGGGACATGTCTTCCACTCGCGATTTAGCTCCTTGCCGCAGGCTTCGCATTTCGGTTTGAGGGTAAAAGCGCAATACGGACATACCTTGAATTCATCCTTGACCCGGCCGGCGCACATCGGGCAGCGGCTGGTCTCTTCCACCGGCGTCGCTTCCACATCGATAATGTCAGCGTCACGGCGGCTAGAAGGCATTGAAGTCTTGCGCCCCAACAGCAAGTAAAGCGGCAGGAAAACAAGCGGCATTACCAAAGTCCCCAGCGTCCAAAGCAAGGTGCTGCCAAATTCATGGCCGCGACTTCTGGAGTCGCTATATACCCAGTAACCGGCAATCGCCGCAATAGCTAAAAAGACAAACGACACGGAATAGTATCCCCCTTATGTTCGTTTCTATACATGCATTATACCATTCCGTGCCGTTGGCGTGCAATCTAACGACTGATTTCTTCGAGCAATTTGCCTTTGGTTTCTTCGCCCAGAATAACCACCGCGGCAGCAGTCGCCAGCATTACGCCCGTAAACATGGCGAACACGCCGCTGAAGCCGCTGCCCGTAGCGATAACATAACCCACGACCGTGGGCGCGAAGATGCCGCCAAACCGTCCAACCGCCGCCGCCCAGCCAGAACCGAAGGCCCTGATGCGGGTCGGATACAGTTCAGGCGTATACGTATAAACTACGCCCCAAGCTCCCAAATTGAAGAAAGACATCAGGCTGCCCCAGATAAGGACAGTTGCCGGCTCGCCGCCTTGTCCAAAGAAGTATGCGCAGATAGCGCTGGACGCGAGATATACCGCCAGGGTCGCTTTGCGCCCCCATGCCTCGACGAAATAGGCAGCGGAAAAATAGCCGGGCAATTGCGCCAAAGTCATAATCAATACATACTCAAAGGTTTTGATTATGCTATAACCTTTCCCTGCCATCAGCGAAGGCAGCCAGGTAAAAATACCGTAATAGGAATATACTATGCCGAACCAAATAATCCACAGCACCAGCGTGCGCTTCGCCAGGGGACGCGACCATAAATCCGCGAACGTAAAGCATTCCTTGCGTTCAAACGGCGGCGCGACAGCGGCGCTGACCGGTTCCAAGCCTGCGGCGGCTTCAATGCCGCTGACTATTTTATGTGCTTCCTGCAGCTTTCCTTTATTCAGAAGATAGCGTACCGACTCGGGAACGTGGAGACGAATATAGAACACGTAGAACGCCGGCAGCGCGCCGAGAAAGAACGCGATCTTCCAGCCATACTGAGGAATAATTAAATACGAAATCAGCGCTGCCGCCAGCCACCCCGCTCCCCAAAAGCTTTCGAGCAATACGACAAACCTGCCCCGATTAGCCGGCGGCGAATACTCGCTCATCAGCGTGGCGGCCACCGGCAATTCTCCGCCCAACCCAAAGCCAACGAGAAAGCGAAATACTAGCAGCGACTCAAAATTCCAGGAAAGTCCGCACAATCCCGTCGCTACGCTGTAGAGTACCAGCGTCGCCGCGAATACGCTTTTTCTGCCTATGCGGTCGGCGACCATTCCGGATAGCACTGCGCCAAGCGCCATGCCAACAAGGCCGATGCTGCCAATAAAACCCACCTGGGTGGCGGTTAAGTTCCACTCTTTGGCTAATGTCGGCAGCACAAAAGCAATAATACCGGTATCCATAGCATCAAACATCCAACCAAGCCCGGTAACGGCAAGAAGTTTATAATGAAAGCTTCCCGCCGGGATACGTTCCATTCTGGAGATTATATCCATAACATTCCCCTCCCCCAATATGTATTTACACCTGTCTTGTCACCAGCATTCATTATAATATATCCAGTTCAAGGATGACAAGCATCTTTGCGTGGGGTATAGTATAATTATGGTTTATATATGGGGGGAGTTTACTTTGCAGAAAAAAGAACCTTATATCTCCAAACCGCTGGCGCTGCTTACCCTTAGCCACCTTGTCACCGACCTGAGCCAGGGGGCTTTGCCGGTGCTTCTGCCTTTCCTAAAAACCGCTTACGCCCTCAATTATACGCAGATTGGCGTTATTATGCTGGTCCAAAACCTGACTTCGTCAGTCATACAGCCGCTTTTCGGTTTACTAACCGATAAGATTTCGCTGCCGTGGCTTATCCCGGCAAGCGTGCTGCTTTCGGGAATAGGGCTTGCGGTTACGGGTTATAGCCCAAACTATGCCATTCTGTTGCTAACCGTTATTGTCGGCGGCCTGGGCGTTGCCTGTTTTCATCCGCAGGCTTCTAAATCCGCCCACCATGTAAGCAGTGCCGCGACCAAAGGCCGCAGCATGGGCATTTTTTCCGTAGGCGGCAATGCCGGCATGGCAATCGGCTCGATCTTTATGACATTGCTGCTGAGCCTGCCGGGAACGCTGGCGAATACCCTTTATTTTGTCCTTCCGGCCGTGGCTCTGACCATTATGCTTTTCCTTAACCTCAAAGCCATCTCGCCGCCGGAGCCCGCCGCCGCGACAATGATCGCGGCAGAAGCAAAGGACAAACCGCCGGCCGCCATTAATTATGGCCTGCTTGGCGCACTGCTCACCTATATTTTTATCCGTTCCAGCATCCATACTGGCCTCATGACTTACATCCCTGTGTATTATACGCATTACCTGGGAGGCAGCCCGGTTTTCGCTTCCTATCTGATATCCACCTTCTTGCTGGCCGGCGTAGCCGGAACATTTTGCGGCGGAGTTTTGAGCGACCGCATCGGCCGTAAAGCGGTTATCTTTCTCTCTACGGCGGCAAGTTTTCCCCTGCTCATTCTGCTCCCCTTCACAAGTGGTATAAGCACGCTTATTGTACTGGGATTGACCGGGCTGATCCTCATTGCATCTTTTGCCACTACGGTAGTGCTTGCCCAAGAAATGATGCCCGGCTATGTCGGCATGGCCTCAGGCCTGACCATCGGCTTCAGCATCGGCCTGGGAGGGGTAGGCGCGGCAATTCTCGGCTGGGTCGCCGACACCTTCGGCATACCCAGTGTTTTTACTGTTTTATCTTTTCTGCCGCTTGCGGCGCTCATCTTTATCCGAAAGCTGCCGGGAGAACTAAAAAAAGAGAGGTTGTGCGCAAAGCTATAAGCCTGCGCCGCTCTCTCCGCTTGTTAAAGCCACCAATAGGCAAACCCCAAAGCCGCCGCCACCAGATAAATAATCTCTAAAATACCCCATGGCCGACCCGACATTCAGTCACCACATCCCTTCCTTATCGCGGCAAATCTTCTATTCATTCATCAGTATCCCTATGTCTTTCAGTTCGCTTTTAATCCGCGCGAGCACCTCTTGACTGGGAGCCGCTACACGGTGAAGATGAACCCCGCCGGTGATGATTGATAACGGTTCCGCACCGCTTCCAGACAACCGGCGCAAAAATTCGGCCAGTTGATAGCGGGATTCCAGCATCAGGTTACCTTTGATTTCACCGTACACAGGATGTTCTACCACTACATCCAGCACCTTGCCGCCATTGTCGATGATGATTTCCAATTCCCGCGCCAACTCCGCCCGGCCATGCCGGCAGGCCAATACCGCAACTTCCATTTTTGCGGCTTGTTTATGGGGCAATATATATCCTTCCGGCGTTGCGTAGATATTGCAGCCCGCTGCGCGTAAAATAGCAATGTCCCCTACAATAACCTGACGGCTTACGCCCGTCTCTTTGGCTAGAGCTGTCCCGGTTATAGGTTTGCCTGCCTCTTCCAGGCGCTTTCTGATTAATTCCCGTCTTTCTCTTGCTTCCAAAATATCACCGCCCTGCATCGCGCTGCCTTCATAGAATGCCCAACGAGTACGCAACATTTACGCTTGCTCATTTCTCCGTGTTTTCGGAAAAAACCTGCCGTCCGCGAGTTTTTTCCCCCTTATAAAGGACTTCCTTAAGCTGTGCCGAATATATTTATTTTAAAAATTGCCGGGAATTATTCCCAATTACAAGTTACAAGGAGGCTGCTTTCATGCACGAATTTAAATCTTGGCACAATGAGGCTCTTGCCGCCCGCGTGGTTGACGCTCTGAAAAAAAATAATTTTACTGCTTCTTATGTTCCGACTAAGGCAGAGGCCATCGAAAAAGTTCTTGCTCTCATTCCCGGAGATGCAACCGTAGGCATTGGCGGATCCTGGACATTATCCCAACTGGAACTGCCGAAAAAACTCGAAGAACGCGGCAACACTGTACTTAACCATAACAAGCCCGGCCTGCCGCCGGAAGAAGCACTCAAGATTCGCCGCCAGCAGCTTACTTGCGATGTCTTCTTAACCAGCACCAATGCTATTACCCTGGACGGCAAACTTGTCAATGTAGACGGCGCCGGCAACCGCGTTGCGGCTATGATCTTCGGCCCGAAGAAAACAATCATTGTCGCCGGTACAAACAAGATAGCTTTCGACGTCGCTGATGCAGAAAAACGAATCAAGCTGCACGCCGCACCAGTTAACAACAAGCGCCTTGACCGTCCCAATCCCTGCACGACAACCGGCCAATGCATGGACTGTCAAGGCCCAACTCGCATCTGTAACGTAACGACGATTATCAACAAGCGTCCTTCGCCTTCAGATATCGAAATTATTTTGGTCGGCGAAGAGCTGGGGTTCTAGTTTCGTGACTTTTCTGCAACCAAAAAACAAAGCGCTTGGAACAAATTCCAAGCGCTTTGTTTTTTGGTTGGTGGGCGATGACAGGATCGAACTGCCGACATCCTGCTTGTAAGGCAGGCGCTCTCCCGGCTGAGCTAATCGCCCGTATTAGACGTTAATGTCAGACATTTAGCTAACATTAACATCTAAAATTTAGATTGGTGACCCGTAGGGGACTCGAACCCCTGTTCCCGCCGTGAAAGGGCGGTGTCTTAACCGCTTGACCAACGGGCCAAGTGATGTGGTGGGCCCACCTGGGATCGAACCAGGGACCAGCCGGTTATGAGCCGGCTGCTCTACCGCTGAGCTATAGGCCCAAAGATTAGGAAAACAGGTTTTCCGAAGAAAGCCTGTTTCAAACTTCGTATAAGTGGCTCCTCGAGTAGGACTCGAACCTACAACCACTCGGTTAACAGCCGAGTGCTCTACCATTGAGCTATCGAGGAATGTCACCAACGAAATATATTATATAGCAACCGCCATAAACCGTCAAGCGGTTACGGTAAACTTTTTTGGAGAATATCAGTAAAGCGGGCTATTCCAAAAAATCTTTCAATTTCTTGCTTCTGCTCGGATGGCGGAGCTTGCGCAGCGCCTTTGCTTCGATCTGACGGATACGCTCCCGAGTTACGCCGAAATGTTGCCCCACTTCCTCCAGCGTCCGCGCCCGGCCGTCGTCCAGACCGAACCTCAACCGCAAAACCTTCTCCTCCCGGGGTGTGAGTGTCTCAAGTACCTCTTCCAGTTGCTCCTTAAGGAGCATAAAGGATGCAGCCTCTGCAGGCGCCGGAGCATCCTGGTCTTCAATGAAGTCGCCAAGATGTGAATCCTCTTCTTCCCCGATAGGCGTTTCTAAGGATACAGGCTCCTGCGCAATTTTCATAATCTCCCGTACCCGGTCAACACTGATGTCCATTTCCCGCGCGATTTCTTCAGGGCTAGGCTCTCTCCCGAGTTCTTGCAGCAATTGCCGCGATACGCGTATAAGCTTATTGATTGTCTCGACCATATGCACGGGAATACGTATAGTGCGAGCCTGGTCGGCAATCGCCCGGGTTATGGCCTGGCGTATCCACCAAGTAGCATAGGTACTGAACTTAAACCCTTTATTGTAGTCAAATTTCTCTACAGCTTTTATGAGACCTAAGTTGCCTTCCTGAATTAAGTCGAGGAACAGCATGCCCCTGCCCACATAGCGCTTCGCAATGCTGACAACCAGCCTCAGATTGGCTTCCGCCAGCCGGCGCTTGGCTTCTTCGTCGCCTTGTTCCATCCTCTTAGCCAAATGCGTTTCTTCATCGGCGGTCAGCAGCGGTACGCGGCCGATTTCTTTGAGATACATCCGGACAGGATCATCGATACTAATGCCTTCCGGCACAGTAAGATCAATATCAACCTCTTCATGGGAAGGCTCAATTTCCGATATATCGGGGCCTTCAAGCAATTCCACATCCGGGAGTTCATCTACAATTTCTATCCCTTTATTGGTGAAGACCTCATACATATCATCAATTTCGTCCGGAGACATGTCTTCGCTCTGGAGAGTATCCATGATTTCGGCATAGGTAAGCACGCCGCGTTTTTTGCCGCGATGCAAAAGTTCATTAACCTGTTCGTTTGACATGTTCTTCTTGTCCGTCATCTCTCATCCCCCCTCCCTTGGCGAAACTGTCCTGAAGCCCCTTGATTATGCATTGTATAATTTACTGATTTCATCCTTTATTCGCTGCATTTCTGCCAATTCCTGCAGACAGCGGCTATCCCCCATACGTTCTAATTCCTCAACCTTGTTGCGTTGCTGTTCATATTGATATTTAAGACGCGCCAGCCGAATGGTGCGCAGGCAATCATCCACAACTCTGGTTACATTGTCGCACCTGCTATCGGCAAGCATTATCTGCGACAGTTCCTGATTCGCCTCTTCGCCGAGAGTGGCTGCAATTACTGCAGGCGCCGTAGATTTGTTCATATTATACGCATTAAAAAGTGAATTGATAATCTCCCGCCTCGATGCCGCTTCAAAATCATTAGACCGGAGCTCAGCCATCACATACGGAATGATCGCGGCATCTTCGCACATCAGGCGAATAATTTGGCGCTCGGCCGCAGTTGTCGCCGCCGCCGGTTGCGTACTTATCTTGACAATATTTATATTGTTCCCGCTTTTTACATTTTTATCCTTTTTATGCATCCGGAGATATTTGCGGAATTCGCTGCGTATGGCGCTTTCATCAACAGACAAGACGTCTGCCAGACGGGTAATATACGTATTAATCTCAATGTCGTTATCGGAAGACGCCAATACCGGCAATGCCTGCGAAATTACCGTTAGCTTGCCCTCCAGACCGGTATAATCGGTAGCAGCCAAAATGCGGTTGATCTGGTACTCGACAAACCCTGCAGCTTCCTGCACCAAATTACGGAAGGCATCGGCGCCATATTTACGAATATACTCATCCGGATCTTTGCCGTCAGGAATAGCCACAATCCTAATTGCCGCCCCCAGCGACTTGGCGGTAATGAGTGCGCGCTGCGTTGCATTCTGCCCGGCGGCATCGCTGTCATAGGCAAACTGTATTTCGGGGGCATGCCGCAGCAACAACCTGGCCTGTTCAGGTGTAAACGCCGTGCCCAGTGACGCCACTGCGTTCTGAAAGCCGGCAGTCTGGACACTGATGAGATCCATATAACCTTCAACCACGATAGCCCGTCCGGCATCGCGAATCGCCTTATATGCAAGGTCAATTCCATATAATACATGTTTTTTGTTGAAGACTGGGGTTTCCGGTGAATTAAGATACTTGGGCTCGCTATTATCCAGCACCCTGCCGCCAAAACCAACGACCCGACTCCGGGTATCCGCTATAGGAAACATAACACGGTTGCGGAATCTGTCATAAAAGCCGTCGCCCGAACTCCGAGCCACTATCAGTCCCGCTTTCAACAGCGATAATTCATCCACGCCGCGGGCCAAGAAAGAAGTTAACAGTTTATCCCATGCTGGAGGAGCAAACCCCAGTTTAAAACGTTCGATTACTGCGTCATTTATACCGCGGCTGGCCAAATACGCCAGCGCAGGTTTGCCGTATGATGTCTTGACAAGGCAGGAATGAAAAAAATCCCGGGCCATTTCATTAATTTGATAAAGCTTATTCAGTTCCTTTTCCCGTGCGCGGTCCTGCTCTGATTTTTCCTTTTCCGGCAACGGAATATTAAGTTTTGCCGCGAGTATCTTGGCCGCGTCAGAAAAACCGGTATTCTCAATGCGCATGATAAAATTGAATACATTGCCACCAGCCTGACAACCAAAACAATAGAAGAATCCTTTATCGGGATTTACGGAAAACGAGGGGGTCTTCTCATTGTGAAACGGGCAACAGCCCCAGAAGTTTCTGCCCTTTTTCTTGAGCGGCACATAGTCGGAAATGATGCTGACGATGTCGGCCGCGGAACGCAATCTGTCAATAAAGTCTTCCATCATCGTCTACCTCATGTGCATGCGGCAAAGCGCTGCAATAAATGTTACAAACTCCTCCGGACGTGAAGTTACTTTATTCTACAAATTGTTCCACAATCCTTCTGCACCGACTAACTATTAGCAGTATTGCTTTTGATTATTAATATTCCATATATACAATAAATATCCTCCATACCCTCTTGACAAATGTTTTGTCCCTTATATATGTCCTTCCCTATACAACGACACCTTCGGCTTTTATTCCGAAGGTGTCGTTAGTATTTAAGGAAGGCTGCTTATTGTCTCGACTACTTGCTGCAGGGAGTTTTCGGTTTCATCTTGCTGGTCGGGGCGGTGGGTCAGTTTATCCCTTTTTGCGTCCTTCTCGGTCATTTCCTGGAACACCTCCTGTTTTCTATCTGCTATTAGGCTTTCTTTTTCCCCACATAGTATACAAACCATGTCCCAGGAAATAATTCCCATTAACCCTGCAAACTGAAGGACATCCTCGCCCCGCGCGCCGGAACGAATAAGGCTTCAAACAAATTTATGGCATAGATATCGGTTAATCCGGCAATATAATCAACTACGGTAGTCTGAAGCCCCCAGCGTTCTTCGCGGTCGAGGAATTCCTGCGGCAGACGGCCGGGATTGTTCATAAAATAATCATAGAGCTTTAACACTACATACTGCGCTTTCTTTCGGTCAGGCATGATTTCCGGCGAGTGGTATACCTTCTCGAACATAAACTCCCTGAATTCGTCCATAGCCTGGCGAACAGGCGCACTCATTTTTATTTCCGGCAACCCCTGCGAAGAATTAATCACATCGGACACCATAACGGTGATCATGCTGGAAGGATTGGTTCCCAGCACATTGGCCACACGTTCCGGCAAATCTTTGGGCTGCAGCATGCCCGCCCGGATACTGTCGTCATAGTCATGGCAAAGGTAGGCGATCCGGTCGCCAATGCGAATAATATTTCCTTCTAGGGTAACCGGCTTATTACCACCGGTATGATTGGCAATTCCGTCTTTAACGTCTACAGTAAGATTTAAGCCCCGTCCACCGCGCTCCAAATATTCCACAACCCGCAGGCTTTGTTCATTATGCTCGAAAGAGCCAATAATCTCCCGCAGGGCGTATTCCCCGGCATGACCAAACGGAGTATGACCGACATCATGCCCAAGAGCAATCGCCTCGGTCAAATCTTCATTGAGCATCAAACCTCTGGCAATCGTCCGGGAAATTTGCGCCACCTCAAGACTATGCGTCATTCGCATCCGGTAATGGTCGCCCGGAGCAAAGTAAACCTGCGTCTTATGCTTAAGACGCCTGAAAGCTTTACTGTGAATAATACGGTCGCGATCACGCTGAAAAGCCGTGCGAAAGTCGCAAGGGGGATCATCCGTATCCCGGACAGCGTCCCGGCTCTTGGCAGCAAAGGGAGAGAGCAGCTTCATTTCCTGCTCCTCAATGCGTTCGCGTACTTTCATTTACATCCTCCGCCGTATGGTTTATTTTTTATACATTACATTATACAATTAATTTACATACCATTCCTTCTTCACAATTTGTTATAATATGACTGGAAAGGTGGATTCAAATGAGAATCAAAACGATGATTATATTTAGTATTCTGCTTTCTCTTATCATAACAGCTACCGCCTCGGCTGCGAGGCCGGTGATTAAGTCTGACCGCAGTTACTTTGATATCAACTCGGGCTTGTATATACTAAACGGCAATGTAAATATTCAAGTTGGTAACCGTACAATTACTGCCGGCCAAGCCAAGGTAAATATGGCAACCCTCGAGGTGTGGGGGACGGGCGGCGTCACTGTCACCCAAGATGAACTGTTCTTTTCCGGCAATAATGTATATGTTTACGGCAGTGAGCAACGGGCTAAAATTGACGGCGGCATTTTGTTCCGCCGGCCGGATCTGACGATTACGGCGGACAGGGTGGATTACAGTTGGGACAGCAAGACTGCGGTATTTGAAGGCAATGTGCAGATTACACAGTCAGGAGTTACCCGGTGCGTTGATAAAGCAACATATAATGTCCGTACAAATGTATTTATGTAAAAATAGAATGGGCGCGGCCCATTCTATTTTTTACACCGTTTTTCCTTCGTCCCGATGCAACTTAGCAAGCTCGAGCACTTTATTCGCGGTTTCCTCGATCGCCTTATTGGAAACGTCAATCACGGTGCAGCGCAGTTTGCGCATGATCGCTTTAGCGTATTCTAGTTCTTCCATGATCCGCTCAACATTGGCATAACTGGCATCTGCCGAAAGGCCCATTGTTTTTAGCCGTTCGGCCCGAATTTCATTGAGTTTGAACGGGTCGATCACTAAGCCGATAATCTTATGTGCCGGAATTTGAAACAATTCTTCCGGCGGCGGAACTTCCGGCACCAGCGGAACATTTGCCACTTTCAGGCGCTTGTGCGCCAAATACATGCTAAGCGGCGTCTTTGAAGTCCGCGAAACGCCGACAAGTACGATATCCGCCTTTAATAGCCCCCAAGGGTTCTTGCCGTCGTCATATTTTACGGCGAACTCCACTGCCTCCACGCGTTTAAAATATTGCTGATCAAGCTGGTGAATCAGCCCCGGCTTCAATTTCGGCGTAAGTTCAGTAATTTTCTGTACGGCATTAATCATCGGCCCCATAATGTCTACAGTAGGAATGCCGTATTGTTCGCATTGCCGCTGCAGTGCATCCCGGAGGTGCGGCAGCACCAGGGTATGGCAAATGATACAGGTGTGTTTGGCCGCTTCTTTTACCGTTTCCTCAATCTGCTCAGGCGAATTTATATACGGTATGCGGATGATGTCGAAACGCCCTGAGTCAAACTGACTGGCCGTAGCTCGGGCCACCATTTCCGCCGTCTCGCCGATCGAGTCGGAGAGCGCGTAGATCACAGGCATACTAGCGATAGCAATTACCTCCTTTTCCCTCCGCCAAATCCACAAAAAGCCGGGTAATATTGGTTTTCGTCAGCCTGCCGACAACTTCACGGCTCTTTGCATCTGTCCCGGCAATACTGCGAACGACCGGCAGGCTGTCGACTTCATTTTCAATGAGCTTCTTAGCCGCGCTCAAAACCGGCTCTTCCGGTGTGGTTACAATTACTTTCGGTACAGCCGTCATCAAAACCTTCACGGGAAGTTTTTGCAGGTCGGCGCCGCCCATGGCTACTTTTAAAAGATCCTTGCGTGAAACTACCCCGGCGAGTTGCGATCCCTCGTCGATGACAAAAATGGTTCCGACATCTTCCAGAAACATAGTAACAATGGCATCGTAGGCTTTGGTGCCGGTGGTAACGACCACCGGCACCGACTGGACATCGCGGACTTTAATGTTTTGTATTTCATCGGCAATAAGGTTTAGCGCGCCTTTGCCCGTATAGTAATAACCAACTTTCGGACGGGCATCGATGATGCCGGACATGATCAGCACGGTGAGGTCCGGACGCAGCGCCGCCCTGGTGACATTTAGCCGCTCCGCAATCTGATCGCCCGTAATTGGCCCATTCAAACGCACAATCTCGGCAATCTTCTCTTGCCTTGGTGTCAGCGCGATAATCTCCACCCCCTAGAGTGCATCATGCAGCGCCATTGCCAACAATGAGCTGCGGCAAATCCCGTTTACCAGCTATAGTCTTCTTTCTCCTGAATCCCCCGTCCTGTCAGCGCGTCGAGCATAATGCGCTGTTCAACCTGTGCGACTAATTTTTTCGCTGATTTAACCGCATCGGGATTTACCGAAATCGAGTCAATGCCGCTGCGAATTAAAAACTCGGTGAAATCGGGATAAACACTTGGCGCCTGGCCGCAGATCGAAACGGTCTTGCCGTCGCGGTGCGCCACTTCAATGAGGTGGCGTATCGCCCGTTTCACCGCGAGATTGCGCTCATCAAAGATATGGGAAACGGTTTCGTTATCGCGGTCGCAGCCAAGTACCAGCATAGTGAGATCGTTCGAGCCGATTGAATAGCCGTCAACGTATTTATTAAATTGATCGGCTAAAATAATGTTGGCAGGAATCTCGGCCATCAGCCATACCTTAAAATCAGCCGTACGCCTTAGCCCTTCCGCGGCCATGAGCGCCGTGACTTTTTCTGCTTCTTCCACCGTCCGGCAGAAGGGGATCATAACATGGAGGTTCTTGAAACCGTACTCTTCCCTCACCTTGCGGATGGCCTTGAGTTCCAGCTTGAAAGCTTCTATATATTTCGGGTCGTAATAACGCGAAGCGCCGCGCCAGCCTAACAGCGCGCTGGGCTCAAACGGCTCGAAACGGTCGCCGCCTTTTAAATCTCGGTATTCGCTGGATTTAAAATCGCTGAACCGAAGAATAACCGGCCGCGGCGCCAACGCCTGGCAAACCTTGCGCATACCGTCTGCCAATCCCTCAACCACTTTATCCGGGCGTCCGGTTTCAATCAGGTAAAGCGGGTGCTCATGAATATATGTTGTCCAGATAAACTCTTCCCGCATCAGGCCAATGCCGTCGCATGGCAATGAACTATAGCGTTCCGCTAAGTCAGGGTCTCCTAAATTCATGTATATCTTGGTGCCTGTCACAGGAAACGTCTCGGCAATTTCTGCCGCGACACCTTCTGTCTTGGCCGCAAGCTTGACGACAAGGTCTTCAATTAAGCCTTCGTATACAACGCCGTTGGTTGCATCCACCGTAATTTGCGCGCCGTTGGGAATACCGCCGGTAGCTGCCGTGCCCCTGCTCTTGGTACCTACAATGCAGGGAATGCCAAGTTCTCGGCTGACAATCGAAGCGTGGCAAGTCATGCCGCCTGCATCGGTAATAATCGCTTTAGCCTTCTTCATGGCCGGCACCCAGTCAGGCGCCGTCATTTCGGTAACCAAGATATCGCCCTCTTTGAAACTGTCAATAAGTGAAGGATCAAGTATCACATGGGCTTTGCCCGCAACCCTTCCCGGACTTGCCGGCAAGCCTTTCACCAGGATTTTGCGTGTTCCCGGCTCGATGGGCCGGACAGTCTCGCCTGCCTGGTTCTCTTTCTTCCGGCGTGACCATACCGTCTCCGGTCTGGCTTGGAGAATCCACAGCTTATTGTTGCGTTCGTCGATTCCCCATTCAATATCCATGTAAGAGCCATAGTGTTTTTCAATTGCTACCGCG
This sequence comes from Negativicutes bacterium, assembly GCA_026417995.1. GTDB lineage: Bacteria > Bacillota > Negativicutes > Sporomusales > JAOACF01 > JAOACF01. Next base: position 3,209 of record JAOACF010000032.1, on the reverse strand, counting down.
AACTGGGCAAGTTCATGCACCTGCTCGGGACTCAGCACGGCTTCACGCACCAAATGAGCGGGAACGCTACACTCTTCACAGCCGCCCTCCGGTTTGCGCACAAGCATTACCGGCTTTTCATGAATGTCGCGGCGTTCAATGACAAAATCGTTTTTCCGCACAAGATAGCTATCTGGCGTTACAATGCCTTGTACGATATACTCGCCTAAGCCCCAGGCACCTTCGATAAGCACATGTTGGTCATTTCCGGTAGCGACATCAACCGTAAACATAACCCCGGAAACTTTGGAGAAAACCATCATCTGAACAACTGCGCTTAATGCAACATCAAGATGATCAAAGTTTTTCTTCACCCGATAGTAAACTGCCCGGTCGGTAAAGGTAGAGGCATAGCATTCTTTCACCTTGGCGATGACCTCGTCAGCGCCGCGCACATTAAGATAGGTGTCCTGCTGTCCGGCAAAACTGGCGTCCGGCAGGTCTTCTGCTGTAGCGCTCGAGCGAACGGCGACAAACGGCTTGTCTTCGCCGGCGCGCACCGCCAGTTCGCTGTAAGCTTGGTGAATGGCGTCCTTCAGTTCTGACGGCATGGGAGCTGCCAGCATAGCTTCCCGGATTTTACTGCTAATTTCCCGCAACTTGCGGCTGTCTTCCACATCATCCAACTGACTTATAAGTTGACCAATCCTGTCTTTCAGGCCAGTTTTCTCGATAAATAGGCGATAGGCGTGAGCTGTCGTTGCAAAACCGTACGGAACCGGCACGTTGGTTCGTGACGTCATTTCGCCAAGTGAAGCGGACTTGCCGCCAACAATCGCCACATCATTCTTATCAATGTCATCAAACCAAAGGACTAACTGCTTCTCTTTCCCTGACATTATGATCCCCCTATTGTCGCTTATTTAATAAAAGTATATGCTAAATATGGCTTTTTCGTATTGTAGTATATACTATATCATTTTTAATGTTCCTGCTTCCTAGCCTAATATTTTTTTCGCATACTCATCAATAGGTTGGCTGTTTACAGTCGCAAGAATGCAAGAAACCTGCGCTGTTCGCGCAGGTTTACAACTTTTATACGGCAACAATTTTACTGAAATCGGCTATGCGAGAAGTTAAGCCGGTGATCGCTTTTAGGAGTGCCAGACGGTTTTCACGCACCGCCAAATCTTCCACCATTACCATCACCGTACTGAAAAAGGCATCGATAGGGGTGGCCAGACCGGCCATAACTTCAAGTACGCCGCGGTATTCCCGTGCGGCCGTCAGGCTGTCAATCCGGTCTTTAGCCGCTAGATATACGTGATACAAATCGCGCTCGGCATCGGTTGTAAACAAGGCAGGATCGATTTTTTCCCGGGAAGCGTTCTTAGCCAGGTTACCGGCGCGGGTTAATGCCTGTACCGCCCGCTGCATGGCGATTGTGCCGCCGTCCAATAACAAAGCTTGCCCTCTCAGCCAAGCGTCGTATAGGTCGTCTACGCCGGCAGCCATAACGGCATCAATCATATCGTAGCGCAAATTTTCGTCAGTCAGGATATTTTTAAGGCGCAGCTTAAAGAACTCAATAATGTCGGCAGTGATTTTTTCACGGTGCCCGGGATCGCTTATACCCAACAAATCCATAGTATCGGCTGTTAATTTGGCCAACGATATATGATATTTTGCGTTAATCAAAATGTAGGCCACGCCCAAGGCTTGGCGACGCAAGGCATAGGGATCCTGCGATCCCGTCGGTATAAGCCCACGGCTGAAAGTAGCTACTATGTTATCCAACTTATCGGCGATGCTGATTACGCGGCCCGCGTGAGTCTCTGGCAATGTATCGCCGGCAAAGCGCGGCAAATAATGCTCATAAATGGCTTCGGCCACTGCCGGATTCTCGCCGTTTAGCAGGGCATATTGGCGTCCCATGATACCCTGGAGTTCGGTAAATTCATAGACCATGCCAGTCACCAAATCAGCCTTGGCGAGAAATGCGCCGCGCTCAATAACCGGGTGTTCCGCCGCATCAATGCCCGCCGACTTGGCAATTTCCACTGCCAGCCGCTTAAGCCGCAGCGTCTTGTCAAACAGCGTACCAAGGCCTTCCTGGAAGACCATGGTTTTTAATTTTTCCACCCGTTCGGCAAGCGGCGTTTTTTGATCTTCGTTGAAGAAAAAGCGCGCATCGGCCAAACGGGCCCGCAGCACACGTTCGTTGCCATGCCGGACAATATCAATATAATCAAGACCGCCGTTGCGTACCGTGATGAACAGCGGCAGCAATTTTCCGTCCGCCCCCCACACCGGGAAATACCGCTGATGCTCTCGCATTGGTGTAATAATCGCCTGCGGCGGCAGTTCCAGATACGCTTCTTCAAACCGTCCGCACAGGGCTGTCGGATATTCCACCAGATAGGTAACTTCTTCCAGCAGTTCCTCATCAATGCCGGCCTCGCCCCCCTGACGCTGCGCCAATTTTTCCACCTGCTCGCGAATAACCGAGCGCCGCACTTCGGGGTCAACCATTACATGGTGCTCCGCAAGTTTGGCAAAATAATCATTGGCGTCTTTGACGACAATGTCGCCCCTGCTGAGAAAGCGATGTCCCCGCGTTACATTGCCGGCCGCAATGCCAGCGAGTGAAAAGGGAATAACATCGCTGCCGAGGAGTGCGACAAGCCAGCGTATCGGACGGACGAAGCGCATATCCAGATCGCCCCAGCGCATGCTCTTGGGAAAGTTCAGGCTGGCAATTAGGTCAGGGAGGATTTGGGGCAGAATTTCGGCTACCGGCCGGCCGGTTTGGTGGATAACGGCATATACATAGCCATCCCTGACGATCAGTTCGCTAGCTACTATGCCCTGTCCCCGCGCGAAACCCTCGGCCGCTTTGGTTGGTTTGCCTTCGGCGTCAAAGGCTACTTTTACCGAAGGCCCGCGGTTTTCACTGATCTTGTCCTGCTGAACATCAGCAACATCGCGAACGACGAGCACAATCCGCCGCGGAGTACCCATAGCCTTAATTTCACTAAAACCAATGCGTTCTCCCGCAAAGCGTTCTTGGGCCAGCGTCTCCATCTGACTGAGAATGCCAGGCATAAATTTAGCGGGGATCTCTTCGGTGCCAATCTCAAGCAGCAAATCTTTAGCCATTTTATTTCCCTCCTTTCAGCAGCGGGAAGCCGAGTTTCTCTCTTTGCTCCATATAAGTCTGCGCACATAGC
>JAOACF010000031.1:443-25056 GCA_026417995.1 Negativicutes bacterium | reverse complement strand
TAGTTAAACCTTACGTTGTTCAATTTTCAAGGAACACTCGGCCTCTTGCGAGGCGACTTTTATATGTTAACATAACCTTGCGGCTGTGTCAACATATTTTTTTCTTCCAATTTCTCGGAAGCAAATTGGCAACTACCTATCCTCCCAGGCCGTTTCCAGCCAAGTACTTTCGGCGTTTATGGGCTTAACTACTGTGTTCGGAATGGGAACAGGTGGAACCCCATAGCTATCGTCACCAAATCTTTTTAACCAGCCTGTATCCAGGCGACTTTTATATATTACCACGACTTATGCGCCGCGTCAATATATCAATTGTTGCCATTTTTCTTTTTCTGCGCGCTGCATGAGTGTAAGCGCTTCAGACGATTGCTTAAGTACGATACCACAATCGGGACATATCGTCAATAATGAAACTTGTGGAAAATGTACGCCACGACGTATTCTATCCACATTTGCTGCCATTATGCATTGCAGGAAAAAGTTTTTTTGCAACAACAAGGGCCGAGGCACCCCGGCCCTTGTGCCGCCGACTTAAATTTGCAAGGCAGCCGTGCTCACAACATGCCGCTTCAGGCCGAGCTCGTGCCAGGGTATGCCCAAAGCCAGTCCGATTATTTGCGCCAGGTGCAATACCGGTATATCCTTGGCGGCGCCAACAGCGGCCTTTCCTTCCGGCTGGTACATATCAAGCTGCATCTGACAGAGCGGGCAGGGCGTCACGATACAGTCCGCGCCGGCTTCGATGGCGCTTAAATTGCTGGCGCCGGTCATTTTATGCACGCTCTTTTCCGCCGGATAGACAGCATGAAAACCGCAGCATCTTAATTTGTAGTCGAAATCGACCGGCTGGGCGCCCAATGCCTCGATCACAGCATCGAGCGAATAGGGTCTGGCGTGGTCCTCAAAATTCATGATCAGAGGCGGACGGAGAATATGACAGCCGTAGTAGGCGGCAACTTTGAATTCGCGCAGCGGACGCACGACTTTCTCCCGCAGCCGGTCAAGCCCGTACTCTTTGACAAGCACCCACAGGAGATGCGTTACATCGCTTTCACCCTTATATTCAATTCCCGTAGGGGCGATGATCTGATTAACTTTCTCCTTTTGCCCGTTATCCATTGCATATTTGGCTTTGCGCAGCATCAGGGTGCAGGTGCTGCATACGGTTAGCAGGGGAAGCTGCATTGCTTCGGCTAGGGCGATGTTGCGCGCATTAATGGCTACGGCTGTCAGTTCATCGACATCCTGGACATGCGACGCGCCGCAGCATGTCCAGCCTGGGATCTCCACTAGCTCTATCCCTAATTCCCGAGCTACCCGGACGGTGGCGGCATAAGCCTCTTTAGCGGCCGCATCCAGAACGCAGCCGGGAAAAAACGCATATTTCATTTATTTTTCCGCCTCCTTAACCGCTTTCATAATAGCCCGTACCTGTTCAATGCCCTTGACGGGCGCATTTCCGGTCAGAGCGTGCAGGGGATTGATTTTACCTTTGCGCAGAAGCCGCAGTGCAAAGGGGAGGCGGGCTGCGGTGCGCAGAATCCCTTCTGTTCGCATGGCCATCTTGACTTCATTCAGGCGTCCGCTTTCCGCTAAATCGGCGACGAAAGCCAGTGCATGTCTTGCTCCCAGATTATCGGTGACACCTAGGCGAATTGAAGTTTGCCGCAACTTGGCGATGTCTTCGGCCGGCTCAACATGTTTGGGACATTTGGTAATGCATTCCTGGCAATGGACGCATTTCCACAGGCCGCGTTCGACAGCAGGTTTAAGGTGTTCCCAATCACCCTTATCCCGGGAGTCGGCGACAAATTTTTGCGCCTTAGAATATATAAACGGTTCGTAAAAGTCGCTGCCATCGGCGCTTAGCTTATTGCACTCAGAGGCGCAGGAGCCGCAGAGAATGCAGTTTGTTTGGGTGTTGATTTTCTTAAATTCCGCCGGCGATTGGCGGCAGCCGCTTGCGGCGGTAAACTCGTCCTGAGGGATAAGCCACGGCTTTACCTCTTTCATCCGTTCTATCTTTGGCTCCCAGTCGACCACCAGATCGCGGATCACTTTAAAGTTGCCCAGCGGCGCAATGATGAGTGTATCGCCGAAGCGTTCCACGACATCATCCAGCGCCGCCTCGCAGGCAAGCATGGCATGTCCGTTGACGCGCACCGCACAGGCGCCGCAAACAGCCGAACGGCAAGCGGCCACAAAAGTCAGGCTGGCATCAAGGGTATCCTTAATCTTTTGCAGCCCCCAGAGGATGGTTTTTCCCGGCTCGTGCGCGAAGCTGTATTCCTGGGTAAACGATTTAGTCCCATCGAAGCGCTGTATTTTATAGGTTATCTGTCGCATTAGTATCTCCTTTCCGCCGGTTGGTATTTGGTAATTACCACCGGCCGGTAGGATAGTTTGTATTGGCCACTCTCCAGTGTTACCAGGGTATGCTGCAGGAAGTTCCGGTCATCGCGTTCGGTATAGTCATCCCGCAGATGGCAGCCGCGGCTTTCTTGGCGGTGAATTGCTCCCAGCACGACAGCCTTGGCAATTGTGAGCAGATTACCCATCTCCACATAGTTGACGAAAGCGGTATTGAACAGTTTGCTGCTGTCACCGACTTTACAAGTCTGATATTCGGCGATCAAACCGTCAATAACTTTTTGCGCTGCCAGCATATCCGCCTCATTGCGGAAGATGCCGACATTATTCCACATAATATCGGCGAGACGGTTGCGCAGCGAAGCCACCGTCACGCCTTCTTGGCGGGACACCGCCTGGTTAAACCTGTCCTGCCATAATTTTGCCGCTTCCGCCAGTTTGGTCTGACCGCCAAACTGCCGCTGCCGGGCGCATTCCGTGGCGCCCCTGCCGGCAAATTTGCCAAAAACCATGATATCGGCAAGCGAGTTGCCCCCCAGCCGGTTAGCCCCGTGAATGGAAATGCAGGAAGCCTCACCGGCGGCAAATACACCGGTAATGGCTGTCGCGCAGCGCGTATGATCGATGACGTCAATCCCGCCCATACTGTAATGGCAGGTTGGGCGGATGGGGATAGGCTCGCTAAGCGGGTCTACGTGTTCAAAGGAAATCGCCAGATCGCGAATGCCGTGCAGCTTTTCTAAAATCGTTTCTTTGCCAAGATGCCTGAGATCCGCCAGGACGTACGCATTAACGCCTTCGCCGAATCCCCGCCCTTCTTTGATTTCGGTTTCAATCCCTTTGGCAACAACGTCGCGGGTGGCGAGCTCCATTTTTTCGGGAGCATAGCGCTGCATAAAACGCTCGCCGTCTTTGTTGATAAGATACCCGCCTTCGCCGCGCACCGCTTCCGACATGAGGATTCCCGTGCTTGCCAGGCCGGTTGGATGAAATTGCACCATTTCGGGGTCTTTGAGCGGAATGCCGGCGCGGAAGGCGGCCGCCATGCCATCGCCGGTTGAGGTAAACGGGTTGGTGGTCCGAAACCAGTACATGCGTCCCGCGCCGCCGGTAGCAATGACTACCGCCTTCGCCATGACCGGCATGATCTCGCCGCTCTGAATATCGAGCGCCACTATCCCTTGCAGCTCGCCCTGGTCAACAACCAAGTCCAGAAGCTGCATTTCTTTCAGTATTTTCACGCCGTGTTTCAGGCATTGCTCAAACATGGTGTGCAAAATGACATGTCCGGTCTTGTCGGCAGAATAACAGGTGCGTGGTGAAGATTGCCCGCCGAAATTGCGCTGGGCAATGCGCCCTTGTGCATCCCGGGAAAAAGGAACGCCAAAGTAATCAATTTCATTAATACATTCCGGAGCGTAATTGCAGAAAAACTCGATGGCGTCCTGGTCGCCGAGAAAATCACTGCCTTTCACCGTGTCGAAGATATGCTTCTCCAGCGAATCGTTGGGGTCGGCATTGCGGAGAACGCCGTTGATGCCGCCCTGCGCCATGCCGGTCGCAGAACGGGTGGGGAACATCTTGGTCATGAGCGCGACGCTCAAGTTCCCCTGCCGCCCGGCCTCCAGCGCCGCGCGCATGCCGGCGCCGCCGCTGCCGATGACTAGTACATCAAACTTTAGCATGAATTCACCTCCTGCTAGTCGTCTTAGAGCTGACGATACTGTTTTTGGCCTTCTTCGTAAAAGTTGCGCCCCTCGCTGTCAATGACAACGATTGCCGGAAAGTCTTCCACCGTTAGCTTGGCGATTGCTTCGGACAGGAGATCGGGGTAAGCTACGACCTCATAGGCTTTGATGGATTTGGCAATCAGCGCCGCGGCGCCGCCGGTTGCGGCAAAATATACGCAGCCGTTCCGTTTCATTGCTTCCACCACTTCAGGCGAGCGATATCCTTTGCCAATCATGCCGCGCAATCCATAATCCAGCAGGCGGGGCGAGTACGCATCCATGCGGCCGCTGGTTGTCGGCCCTGCCGAGCCGACGGCCTGACCCGGCTTTGCCGGTGTTGGCCCCACATAATAGATAATCTGATTCTTAAGCTCGACCGGCAGTTCCTCTCCTCGTTCCAAAGTTTCCACCAGACGCTTGTGTGCGGCGTCACGCCCGGTATAAATCGTACCGGTAATCAGCACAATGTCTCCGGCTTTAAGCGAACGCGCCGCCTCTTCCGTTAACGGCGTAGCAAGTCGAATGACATCTCCCATGTCGGCCACCTCTCTTATAGCTCAATTTCCGCATGCCTGGTAGCATGACAGTTTATATTGACGGCACATGCCAGCCCGGCTATGTGCATCGGGTAGTAGTTTACATTAACGGCCAGAGCGGTTATCCGCCCGCCCAACCCTTGCGGCCCTACACCCGTTTTATTTATCAATTCCAGCAGCTCGGTTTCGAGCTTTGCATATTCCGGATGAGGATTGCGCTCGGTGATGGGGCGAAGGAGCGCTTTTTTGGCGAGTAGCGCTGCCATTTCAAATGTCCCCCCGACGCCTACCCCGACGACAACAGGGGGGCACGGATTGGAGCCAGCGTTAGCCACAGTATCCACGACAAACTTCTTTAAGCCCTCTACTCCGGCTGAGGGCGGCATCATTTTAACCGCGCTCATATTCTCGCTGCCAAACCCTTTTGGCGCTACCGTTATTTTGCATTTTTCCCCGGGAACGATAGAAATGTGGATGACTCCCGGTGTGTTGTCGCCGGTGTTCTTCCGGGAAAACAGGGGATCGGTGAGCACTGACTTGCGCAGATATCCCTCGGTGTATCCTCTGGCGATGCCTTTGTTGATTGCTTCGTTAAGATCGCCGCCCGTGATGTGCACGTCTTGCCCCAGTTCCACAAATACTACCGCCATGCCGGTATCCTGGCAAAGCGGCAAGTCTTCGTTTTTGGCGATACAGGCATTGTCAACAAGCTGCTGCAAAATTTCCTTGCCCAGGGGCGACTCTTCTCTCACCACTCCGGCCTTAAGCGCATGAAAAATATCGTCGGCGAGATAGTAGTTTGCCTCAATGCAAAGGCGGGCAACCGCATCGGTTATTTGAGCAGCATCCAGATTACGCATTTCGTTCGCCTCCTAAATTCAAGCAGTCACAAATTAAATTATTCATAAACGGAGCCCTTTCCTTCCAGCCTTTTTCCTTTTTGTTTTCTGCATGGCAATTAGCTGCTTAGCAGTATGTACAAGTATACTTTAAACTCACGCTCTCGTTACGCCTGCCGTGCAAAAGCAAAAAAGAAGACCGACTGCCCCGCTCGCGGTGACACTAATGTCCCTGCCAAGGTGCGCAAGCGATCTCCTTTTCAGTTATATTGTCCAGTTATATTGTCTTTGTTAATCGTTTTCTGCCTTTTTCTCGACCAGCGCCACGGCGACTACTTTGTCATTTTCGCCGGTGCGCATTAGCTTCACACCCTGAGTGTTGCGGCTGATGACGGAAACTTCGTTGACCTCGATGCGGATGACGATGCCGTCGCTGCTGATCAGCATCAGCTCCTGACCCGGCTTGACCGATTTCAGCCCCACGACTTCACCGGTTTTTTCGGTTACCTTGCTGTTGATGATGCCTTTGCCGCCCCGCGATTGCAAGCGGTATTCCTCCACAAGCGTACGCTTGCCATAGCCTTCAGCGGTGACGGTGAGCACTTGCCCGTCCTTTTTGGTGGTTTCCATGCCAATGACAAAATCATCATCTTCCAGTGTTATGCCCCGCACGCCGCGCGCCGTACGTCCCATATCCCGCACGTCTGTCTCTGGAAAGTGAATGGCCATGCCGTTTTTCGTGCCCATAATGATATTCTGCTCGCCATTGGTAAGTTTTACGCTGATCAGTTCATCGTCTTCGTCAAGCAGAATAGCGATAAGCCCCGTACGCCGCGCCGTGTCGAATTCCAGTAGTTCGGTCTTCTTCACGACGCCTTTCCTGGTCGCCATAAACAGGTACCTGCGGCCGCTAAACTCCTTGATCGGAATGACAGCTGTCACCTTCTCGCCGCTTTCCACCGGCAGCAGATTGATCATCGCCGTGCCTTTCGCGGTACGGCTGGCCTCGGGAATGTCATAGCCCTTAAGCCGGTATACGCGGCCGCGGTTGGTAAAGAACAGGATATTATGGTGCGTGGTTGCGACGAACAGGTGCTCCAGGAAATCCTCTTCCTTGGTGCCCATACCGGTCACGCCGCGTCCGCCCCGCTTCTGGCTGCGGTAGGTGTCCACCGGCAAACGCTTGATATATCCCTGATGGGTTATGGTAATTACAATGTCTTCTTCGGCAATCAAGTCTTCGACCTCGATTTTGGAGACATCGGAAGTGATGACTGTCCGCCGGGCATCCGCGAAACGCTTTTTAACATCCAGCAGTTCTTCTTTGATTAAGCCTAACACTTTGTGTTCATCGGCAAGCACCGACTCCAGCCACTGGATTGTTTCTAGAACGTCGAGATATTCTTTTTCGATTTTTTCGCGCTCCAGACCGGTCAGGCGCTGCAGGCGCATATCCAGGATGGCCTGAGCCTGCTTTTCGCTGAGGCGGAACTTGTCCATCAAGGCGTTGCGGGCAATTTCTACCGTCTGGGACTGCCGGATAGTAGCAATGACCGCATCCAGATGATCGAGCGCGATTTTCAGGCCTTCTAAAATGTGCGCGCGGTCGCGCGCCTTCGCCAGTTCAAACCTGGTGCGGCGGACAATAACGTCTTTTTGATGCTCCAGGTAATAGCGCATCATTTCCTGCAGATTGAGCACCCGCGGCCGCCCGTCCACCAGCGCCAGCATATTGACGCCGAATGTTTCCTGCATTTGGGTGTGCTTATAGAGCTGATTTAAGATGACATCCGGGTTGGCATCACGCCTGATCTCGATCACAATGCGCATACCGGTGCGGTCGCTCTCGTCCCGGAGGTCGCTGATGCCGTCAATGGTTTTCTCCCGCACCAGGTTGGCAATGGTTTCAATCAGCCTGGCCTTGTTTACCTGATAGGGAATTTCGGTTACCAAAATGCGATGCTTGCCGTTGGCCATTTTCTCGATCCGCGCCTGCGCCCGCATTTTAACAATGCCCTTGCCGGTAGTATAGGCATTTTTAATGCCTTCCCGCCCTAGAATCAAGCCGCCGGTAGGAAAGTCCGGCCCTTTAATCACCATCATCAAATCTTTAAGCGTACTCTCCGGATTGTCAATCATCATAACCAACCCGTCGACAACCTCGCCCAGATTATGGGGAGGTATGTTGGTGGCCATACCGACCGCAATGCCCGATGAGCCGTTGACTAAGAGGTTGGGAATTTTCGCCGGCAATACGGTAGGCTCTTTCAGCGACTCATCATAGTTGGGAGTAAAATCAACCGTGTCCTTGTCAATATCGGCCAGCATTTCCTCGGCAATCCGCGACATGCGCACCTCGGTATAGCGCATGGCCGCTGCTGAGTCGCCGTCGATCGAACCAAAGTTGCCGTGTCCGTCGACCAGCAGATAGCGGGTGGAAAAGTCCTGCGCCATGCGGACAATGGCGTCATATACCGACGAATCGCCATGAGGATGATATTTACCTAAAACTTCGCCGACAATACGGGCGGATTTTTTGTACGGCTTATTTGGTGTCATCCCGGCTTCATGCATGGCGTACAAGATGCGGCGGTGAACCGGTTTCAACCCGTCGCGGACATCAGGCAGCGCACGCATAACAATTACGCTCATCGCGTAATCAATATATGAGTTTTTCATTTCCTCCTCAATGCGGATGGGCAAAACCTTACCTAGACCAAAATCCAAAACTACCACCTCAATAACATCATTCCAACCATATATGTTTTCCCTCTAATTGTAAAAAAATCCTCCCTCTGTCAGTAAAAGTCTTCGGCCGCGCCATATACTACCGCATAGCTGTCTTGCGGCTTAAAATATATTTTTCAGCAGCAGCTGTCCAAGGACGTGCCGGCTTTCCCGATAAATAAAGAAATCGCCCGCGCGGGCGATTTCTTTATTTATCGGGAAAAAGTATCTTCTTCTGGCCGTTATGCCACTGCACGATCATAACCTGCTTAACGGCCTGGCCTTTGGCGTCAAAGGTGGTCGGCCCCTGCACGCCGGGCATATCCTTGGTTTTAGCCAGCGCATCCCGGAGGGCTGCGCGGAATGCCGCCATATCCTTCTGCTCTCCCATTTTTTCCATACTTTCTTTGGCTATATAAACAGCTTCGTAGATGGCGGCGGCAAACATATCCGGCTCGACGTTGAATTTTTCCTTATAGGCTTTGACAAAATTTTGCGCCAGCGGGTTAGGCGATGTACTTTCAAAATAACTGGTGGCAATCAATCCTTCATTCGTGCCTGCGGCCAGCTTGTTAAAATCAAATGAGGACAAGCCGCCGAAACCATAGAGCTGGGCCTTGATACCCAATTCCTTTACCTGCCGGGTGATTTGCGAGCCTTCGGAGAGATTGCCGCAGATAATAATGCCGTCAGGCTGATAATTTTTAATCTTGGTCAGTTGGGCGTAAAAATCGGTGTCGCCGATACTGTAGGATTCGGCGATGGCTTCGCCGCCTTTGGCTGCAACATACGCCTTGACGGCATTCATCAGGCCCTTGCCATAATCGGTGTTTTCATGGACAATCGCAAATTTGCGCTGTTTGGTCTGGGAGTATATATAATTCATGAGCTGCTCGGCCTGCATCGGATTGGTGGCCGCGTTGCGGAACACCCACTTATTGCCGGATTCGGTAATTTCAATGGCCACGGCGATGGGCACCAGCATAGGCGTTTTTTCCCGTTCGATAACCTTCATGTCCGCCAGCGTGGTGGCGCTGTTGAATGTGCCGATGAGGAATGCGACCTCATCCTTGGTGACAAGTTTTTCGGTTGCCGACACCGATTGCGCGGGTACCGAAGCGTCATCTTCAAACAGCGGTTCCAGCATTCTGCCCTTCACGCCGCCCGCCTTGTTAATTTCCTCAACGGCGAGCTGGACGCCCTGCTTCATGCTCATGCCAGGCTTAGCATTGGGCCCGGTGTACGGCCCGATAACGCCAAACTTAATGGGATCCTTTTTCGCCGGCTGGTTCCCGGAAGAACCGCACCCGGCAGCCAGCAGAATGGCTGCCAGCACCCCGGCCAATACTGCCAGCAAAAACTTGGTTTTCTTTTGCCGCATATTTACTTTCCCCCTTGTTATGTTAAAAGTTATGTTAAAAGCTGATCATTCTCCCAAATATGCCTTCCGCACATGATCATTGTGCCTAAGTTCGTGCGCCGGGCCGCTTAATACCACGCTGCCCGTCTCCAGAACATAGCCGCGGTGAGCGATCCCGAGCGCCTGGTAGGCGTTTTGTTCGATCAGCATAATGGTAACTCCCTGACGGTTAATCGCCCGGATAATCTCAAAAATTTTTTCTACCAGAAAGGGCGCCAGCCCCAACGAAGGTTCATCAAGCAGCAGCAGTTTGGGCTTGGCCATTAAGGCCCGGCCGATCGCCAGCATCTGCTGCTCCCCGCCGGAAAGCGTACCCGCCAGTTGCCGCCGCCGCTCCGCCAATATCGGAAAGTATTCAAATACCCGCTGATATTCGGCGTCCAGGTTATGCTTATCTTTACGGGTATAGGCCCCAAGCTCCAGATTTTCGGCTACAGTCATCCGCGGGAAGATCTGGCGGCCTTCCGGGCAGTGACTGATACCGCTTTTCACGATCTCGCGGGCATCCAACCCCGTCACTGTGCGTCCTTCAAACTCGACTGTGCCTCCCGCCGGCCTGACCAGCCCGGAAATCGCCCGGAGGGTTGTTGTTTTCCCTGCACCGTTAGCGCCGATCAGGGTAACAATCTCCCCGGCGGCAACTTCCATATCAATGCCCTTCAGCGCTTTGATTCTGCCATAGTGAACCGCCAGGTTGCTTAGCTTAAGCACCTTCTTTCACCTTCTTTCCCAGGTAAGCCTTGATCACTGCTTCATTGGTTTGAATTTCACGCGGCGAACCCTCGGCGATTTTGCGTCCATTGTTTAAAACGGCGATGCGGTCACAGGTATTCATTACCAGCTTCATATCATGTTCTACAACCAGAATCGTCACACCCATATCCCGGAGTTTGCGGATAAACTCGATTAATTCTGCCGTTTCCTGCGGATTCATCCCTGCCGCCGGCTCGTCAAGGAGCAAAAGCTCAGGCTCGGAAGCCATCGCCCGGATGATTTCCAGCTCGCGTTGTTTGCCATACGGCAGGTTTTTGGCTTGCTCGTGAAGCATGTGCTGCATTTTGAACAATGTCAGCAACCCGGTTAAATACTCTTGCGCCGCTTTTTCTTCCGCTTGCTTGCGGGCAGTCCCCAGGATATCGTCAAGAATTGACTGGCGCATCCGGCAATGACGCCCGATCATGACGTTTTCCCACACCGTCATGCCGGAAAACAGCCTGATATTCTGAAAAGTGCGGGCGATGCCGCAGCTTGCCACATAATCCGGCCTTCTGCCGGCAATATTCCGGCCGCTCAAGCGCACCTCGCCGGCTGTCGGCTTGTAAATCCCTGAAACCATATTAAAGAAAGTAGTTTTACCTGAGCCGTTAGGCCCAATCAGACCCATAATCTGGCCTTTTTCCAGCTTTAAATCGACGGCGTCTACCGCCGTCAGACCGCCAAAACGCATCGTCAATCCGGCGCATTCAAGCAGCATGGCTATATCTCCCCTTTCACCGGCGCTGCCCCTTTCTGGCCGGGCGGCTCGTCAGTTCCCCGGCTAATCGGCAGGGGAAACCGAGCAGCCAGAAAGTCTTTCGCCATTGCCAATACTCCTACCAGCCCCTGCGGCATATATAAAATAATGAAGAACATTAACAGTCCGTAAATGATCAGGCGGTAATCAGCAAAGACCCGCATTGTCTCCAGCAGGTAGGTGATGCTCACCGCGCCGATAATCGGCCCGGCTATCGTGCCCATACCGCCGAGAACCATCATGATCAGAATATTGACCGCCTCGCCGATCGTAAAGGTATCTGGGCTGATAAACCGGATGTATCCCGCATATAAAGCGCCCGCCAGCCCGGACAGAAACGCGCTCAGCGCGAAGGCGAAAACCTTGTAAAACGTGAGATTGATGCCCATGACTTCGGCGGCGATCTGATCGCTGTGAATCGCGCGCAGCGCCCGGCCAATCCGCGAATAAACCAGGTTGTAGTAGAGCGCCAGCACGGCCAGCAGGGTAACAAGCACGAGATAATATGCTCCGGTCTTAGTATCAAAGGTGAGCGTCACAAACCCCAGCGCAACATCGTCAGGGGCTGGGATGCCAGTCAAACCGTTAGGGCCGCGGGTTACGGACTCCCAATTGAGAAAAACCAACCGGATAATTTCGCCGAAGCCCAATGTCGATATTACAAAATAAGGACCTTTTAATCGCAGGGTCGGCAACCCAAAGAGAATCCCGACCAGCGCGGCGGCGCACGCTCCGATGGGAGCGGCAAGCCAAAACGACATTTTTACATTGAGCATTAAAAGCGCCGAAACATAGCTGCCAATGCCGAAGAAAGCGGCTTGCGCAAGTGAGAGTTGTCCTGTATAGCCGGCGATAAGGTTGAGCCCGAGCGCCAAAATGGCGTGCAGCAAACCTAAAATGGCTACATGCAGATAGTATGACTTAACGCCCAAGAGAGGAAAAACCAGAGCAAGCAGGATGATTGCGCCGGTTGCCGCATACTTAATCCATTCACTCCGCATTGTCAACACCTACACCTTTTCAATGACATTATTGCCGAATAGTCCTTGCGGCCGGAAGATCAGCACGGCGATGAGGATAAAGAAGGTAATGATATCTTTATAATCCGAGGAGAAAAAGCCGGCAGTCAGGCTTTCCGCCAGCCCCAGAATGAAAGCCGACCAGATCGCGCCCTCCACATTGCCCATGCCGCCCAAAATAACAACGGCGAAAACCTTGGCGATTGCCAGCAGGCCCATCTGCGGTGAAACCAAAAAGATTGGCCCGACAAGCACGCCGGCGGCAGCCGCCAGCGCCGCGCCGATCGCACAGGTAACCAGCGAAATCCGGTTGATGTCAATGCCCATCAATCTGGCTGCATCCGGATTCTGCTCACAGGCCCGCATAGCCTTGCCCAGCTCGGTATACTTAATCAGGTAATTAAGCAGGGCAATCAGCACAACCGTAATAAAGAAGACCAGCAGGCGCTGCATGGTGATGGCTATCCCCAGAAAGGATAAATATTCATTGGAGTATTCGGTGGGAAAACTAAGCGGGTTAGGGCTGAACAAAACAATGGCGGTATTCATCAAAAAAATGGATATCCCCAGCGTGCCAATAATCATATTCAGTTCCGGCGCTTGCCTTAGCGGCCGGAACACCAGTCTTTCCAGCAGCATGCCGCACACGGCCAGGATGATCATCGCGCCCAGCAAAGCGACAATGAACGGCAGCTTAAGCACAACCGCCAGGTATAGGCCGGCAAACGCTCCCAGCATATACAACTCGCCGTGGGCCCAGTTGACAATGCCCAATATGCCGTAAATCATTGTCAACCCCAAAGCTATCAGCGTATAGGTGCTGCCAAGTACCAACCCATTGACAATTTGTTGAATAAACTCCTGAAGCATTATTGGCGCCTCCTCAGGCACAAACTATAGTAGTTTTAATACATTATAAGCGATGCTAACAGCAAAAATCAACTATTTATACATAATTTATGAATAAATATTCTTACGCGGCACAAAAAAACTCCTGCCGTTTGGCAGGAGAATTAACCTCAGTCTATTGTTCAGCAACCGCCGCTTCTTTGCGGGCAGCCACATTTCTTGTCTTAAGCCAGTAGCCAATCGCTACAACTGCCACCGATAACCCAATCTCAACAATAAGTGCATAGGGCTCCAAATATTTGCCCACAATTTTGTCGCCGACCATCATCTCTGCGGCCGCGTAGCCGAGAATGCCCGCGCCGAGGTACATAACGACCGGGAACCGATCCATAAGGCTCATGAGGAGTTGCGCGCCGAAAACGACAAGCGGAATGCTGGTAGCCAAGCCAACGCTAATCAGCAGATACTTGCTGCCCGGGACCGTTTGGGCAATTGCCGCAAGCGCCAGCACATTATCCAAGCTCATGATCAGATCGGCGAATAAGATAACTTTAATTGCTTCCTTCAGACAGGACGCTTCTTTGCATTCCACCTCGCCGCCGGCATCGCTGATCAGGCTGATACCGATCCACAGCAGGGCGAGGCCGCCTGCGGCTTGCAAAAATGGGATATCGAGCAGCGCCGCTGCGACGAAAGTCAGGACAATCCTCAAGCCTACCGCCCCGAAGCTTCCCCAAAAAATTGCCTTCTTGCGCTGGTCGTGCGGAAGGTTCTTGCTGGCAAGCGCGATTACTACTGCGTTGTCCCCGCTTAAGAGCAGGTTAACCAGGAGAATGCTGCCCAAAGCAACCATCCATTCTGTCTGAAATCCTGTGAACAGTTCCATCATTGTTGCTCCTTTCAATGTGACTTCGCTGATAACCTTTCAGACTAGGGGTCTTTCTTGGACACAGCGGAGAGTAGCCTGCCGACGCGTATTAAAAAAGACCTTCGCCTGTTCCGGCAAAGGTCTTGCTAAACACGACATTGTGCTAACAAAGCCGGTGAACAATACATCCACGCCATGACGACTTTGTTGCAGAACAGTGAGTTCTGCCAGCTACTCCCCTTTGGGTATATTCAATTTGAGTATCATTATACGCCTGTACAAAGCAGAAGTCAATCCTAAAATCAGTTTTTCTAAGACATACTATTATCAACAGGTAATAAAATCCTTGCCTGCTTAAGCTGCGGTGCATTCCCGCGCCGCCCGGCGCCAACAGGCAGCACATACGTCATATAATATCATATCACAGTTTTTCCTGCATTCGTCTCTTGCCTGCCGCTGCGCCGGTGTGATATTATGAGAATAATAAAATAGAGCATGTGGCAATGACAGGGACAGTATCTCAGTCTGTTTCTCCCCAGAGAGCCGGGGCAGGTGAAAGCCGGCGGGAAACAATTGAGGGAAAGCCACCCTGGAGCCGCGGGCCGAACTGTGAGTAAGCCCGCCGCCGCCGGCGTTAACGGTCAATGAGATGACTTAAGGTCAAATTAGGTGGTACCGCGGGATTGCTAATCTCGCCCTTTTGCAAGGGCGGGATTTTTTATTTCAGGGAGGAGATTTTATGACTAAAGAATTGCTGCAATTACTAGAAAAAGACCATTCCCTTTCCCCTGCTCAACTGGCAGTCATGCTGGGCAGAACGGAAGCCGAGGTAGCAGCGGAAATCCGCCGCCTGGAAAACGAAAAAGTCATTGTCAAGTATCATACCATCATCAATTGGGAAAAGGTCTGCGCCGATACCGTCACTGCCGTAATTGACGTCAAGATTACGCCGCAGCGCGAAGTCGGCTTTGATGCCATCGCCGAGCGCATTTACCGCTTCCCCGAAGTCAAAAGCCTGTACCTTATGTCAGGCGCCTATGACCTATCAGTAACGGTCGAAGGCCGGAATCTGAAAGAAGTGGCCCGGTTTGTCGCAACCAAGCTGGCTACCATTGAGGGAGTTATCAGCACGACAACGCATTTTATGCTGAAAAAATATAAAGATGCCGGCGTCATCATTGATGACCGCGAACAGGATCATAGGCTGGTGATCACGCCATGAGCTGGGCCGACCGCATTTCCCCTGCCGTCAAAGCCATTCCCCCTTCCGGCATCCGCCGCTTCTTTGATATTGTAGCCGAAATGAAAGGCGTAATTTCGCTTGGCGTGGGCGAACCGGATTTCATTACGCCATGGCACATCCGGGAAAGCTGTGTGTATGGCCTGCAGCGTGGCTATACCGCGTACACGTCCAACTACGGGCTGCTTGAGCTCCGCGAGGAAATTGCCCGCGTTACGCAAAAAGATTGCGGCGTGACCTATGATCCCCGCAAAGAAATACTCGTCACGGTAGGCGTAAGCGAGGCTTTGGATCTGGCTATGCGCGCCATTTTAAGCCCCGGCGACGAAGTGCTTGTGCCTGAACCCTGCTATGTCTCTTACAAGGCATGCGTTACCCTGGCGGGCGGCGTGCCGGTGCCTGTGCCCACCCACATTGAAAATGAGTTCCGCGTTACGGTTGATCAGCTTGAGCGCCTAGTAACGCCGCGAACCAAAGCGCTCTTAATTGGCTACCCCAATAATCCTACCGGCGCTATTTTGACCCGCAGCGAGCTGGCGGCTATCGCCGCATTCGCCGCAAAACACGACTTGATAGTCATATCGGATGAAATCTACGCCAACTTGACTTATGAAGGTGCGCATACCTGCTTTTCCTCGCTCCCCGGCATGCGCGACCGCACGATATTACTCAACGGATTTTCCAAGGCCTATGCCATGACCGGCTGGCGTATCGGCTATGCCATGTCCAACCCTGACTTTATCGGCGCAATGACCAAAATTCACCAGTTTACCATGCTGTGCGCCCCGATTACCGCCCAGGTGGCCGCGATTGAGGCGCTGCGCCACGGCGAAAGCAACATGCAAAAGATGGTGAGCGAGTATAACTGCCGCCGGCGCCTGATGCTGGAAGGGTTTCGCGAGATAGGCCTGGAATGTTTCGAGCCCAAAGGCGCGTTTTATATCTTCCCGTCGATCGCCAAGACCGGCTTAACGTCGCTGGAATTTGCCGAGCAGCTCCTTATGGCCGAGAAAGTCGCACTTGTTCCCGGTGATGCCTTCGGCGAAAGCGGCCAGGGCTATGTCCGCTGTTCTTATGCCTCCTCGGCCGCCAATCTGTCCGAGGCCTTAGAGCGTATCGGCCGATTTGTTAAAAAACTCGGTTAATGCAGAATAACAAAAGCTGCGGCAACGCCGCAGCTTTTGTTATTCTGCTACTATTGTTACCTTTTTCATCTTATCGCCTTGCTTAATCTGATCGACGACATCCATGCCTTCAATTACCCTGCCAAAGACGGTATGCATGCCGTCTAGGTGCGGTTGCGGCTCGTACACGATAAAGAACTGGCTGCCCCCGGTATTAGGGCCGCGGTGCGCCATCGACAAGGCGCCGCGTTCGTGTTTATGCGGATTGCCTTTGGTCTCGCAGGGAATGGTGTAGCCCGGCCCCCCCGTACCCGTTCCGTGCGGGCAGCCGCCTTGCGCGACAAAACCTTTAATTACCCGGTGAAAAGACAGCCCGTCATAAAAACCCTCGTTAATCAGCTTCTCGAAATTAGCCACCGTTTTCGGCGCTTCTTTGGCGAACAGCTCAATGACAACCTTCCCGTGCTCCATTTCAATTACTGCTTTTTTCAAGTTTAATTCCCTCATTTCGAATATAATGCTTGTATATTATACCATAAATTCCGTTTTGTACCCGGTAAACCAAAAAATTGCCGCACGCCGGAAAAAAAAGGGGGGACACACCCCTTTTTTATTCATCGCGTAAAATGCCTTTATCGCTATATTGGGTCAGCAGCTCGGTCACCGTTACGACCTTATATCCTTCCGCTTTGATTTTCTGCAAAAGATTAGGCAGCGCTTCGGCTGTCTGTTGCGGCGTATCGGAGGCGTGCATGAGAATAATGGCCCCCGGCTTAAGGCGTTTCATGATGCGGTCAATGATGACATCACGTCCGGGATTGGTCCAGTCAAGAGAATCAATGTTCCAGAGAATGGTTTTATACCCCAGCTCCCGGGTGATTTGCAGTGATTGGGAACTATAGTGGCCGTTAGGCGGACGGAACAGCTTCGGCGCAACACCGGTCGCTTCCCGGATCTGCGCTCCTGACTTGGCAAGGTCCTCCCGGATCCATTCGGCGCTCTTTTCCCCGTAGTTTTCATGCCGATAACCATGACTGGCTATTTCGTGTCCGTCCTGCACTATCCGCCTGGCAACATCGGGATACTGGGCCGCCCAGGGCCCCATGAGGAAAAAGGTGACCCGAATACCGTTACTCTTCAGCGTATCCAAAATCGCCGGCGTAAACTTGTTGCCCCAACTGTGGTCAAAGGTAAGTGCGACAACTTTGCTCGCCGTCGCGGTGCCGACAATCGGCAGCGCATCCGCTTTTAAAGCAACAGCCCCTTCTTTGGCCGGCGGCTTGGCGCGCGATTCTTCCGGTTTGGACGGTTCGGCCGTCCCGGGTTTAGCGTCTTTGTCTTTCACCTGGCTTTTGGGGGCGGTTTTAGAGGATTCTGTGGATATGCCCGGTTTTCTTACGGTTTCCGGCTTATTGCCGTCCGACGGCCAGATAGCATAGATCAGCATGCCGGCCAAAATGAGGAGCAGCCATTTTTTCATAGTATCTCTCCGTTTATAGAATAAAATAAAATTCGACAAGCAGGACGGTAAATCCTATCAGCACTGCCAGTCGCTTTCTGCCGCAGCCGGGAATAAGATAACTAAGCGAGGTGATACAAATGGCGTTTTCTATTGTCATTTCGATTTCGAATCGGCGCTTGGTGCTGCTCAAGGAAGGCCAGCCAGTCAAGTCTTATCCGGTAGGCGTCGGGCGAAGCGGTTCACCCTCTCCGACCGGCACCTTCTATATTGCCAACAAGCGGCCCAATCCGGGAGGTCCCTATGGCGCAATGTGGATGGGGCTAAGCATTCCCGGTTACGGTATTCATGGCACCAATAACCCTGCCTCGATAGGCGGTTATGTATCTAAAGGCTGCATACGCATGTACAACAAGGATGTGCTGGAATTGGCGCGCATCGTACCAATCGGTACGCCGGTAATTATACGCACTTACTAGTACAAAGGGACAGCTTTCGGCTGTCCCTTTTCGACTAGCTTCTATCAGGCTAAATCTTATAGCGAAAAGGGAGGACCCTTTCATGGATTCCCCCCTTTTTTTATGCTCCTTCTTCCCGGTAGCAGACGTCGGCGCTGAGCTGCTCGAAGAATGTAACATTATATTCGCCCGGCACCGTGCCGTTGGTAGTCCGGTTGCCGTGAAACCCGATAACGACACGCTGGATGATGGCCCGCGCCCCGCCCGGCAGCGGAATGCCTTTAAATGGGTTAAAGTCAAGCGGGGCAATGTAATAATTGAGAATGCCGTCACTATTGACTACCAAGCGGTTGGGATCAAAGCCGTCAGCCGTATACACGGCGTCAAGCGGTGCCGCCGGCCGCAGCCCCCGGTCGGTTGCGAACCATACGGTGTAAACACCCAAAGGAACCAGCCCCTCGGCAGAGATTGATATCGAGCCGGAATGATCATAGCCGCAGACCTCGCCTATTGCGCTGGCCTGTATCCAATAGCCGGCGTCAATTGTGGGCGGACGGTTCTGCGGGATGACCGCAAATTCGAGATCGCAGCATCCTTGGCCGGCAGGAGCTGCACAGTTATTTTTCGGTTTGCGGTATAGCAAAGTCTATCTCTCCTTTATCCACTTTGCTATATTATATGTTAATCGCAGGAAAAAGGTCGCCGTGAAAGAGCCGCCTGAATTTTGGTCGGAAAAACAATGCCCCCGCCGGTTACCGGCGGTTTTATTTCTGTTCGGAGCTGTTGAAATTCATGCCCAGTTTACGATAGACCGCCATCACTTCTTCTTCCGTGCATACTTTTGCTATGAAGACAGTCAGCAGTTTAGTTAGATCCACTTCTGTTTTATCCTGAGCTACGGATCCATCCGGGTGAAGCAGCAAACGAACTTTGGGGCGCAGCGACAATTCAGGGGTAAGCCCGGTGACAATGCCTGTTGCGCCGGTATTCAACCGCACCATTGTCCCGACAGGATAAAGGGCAATCCGCTTAAAGAACATCGCCAGCACCTGGTCGTCAAAGTCCTTGCCGGCCACCGACAGCATATACTCATAGGCTTCGTGCGGCAGCATCCCGCGCCGGTAGGGACGGTCGGAAGTAAGGGCATCGTATACGTCAGCAACAGCGGCGATACGGCCATAGGGATGAATGTTACCCCCTTTGAGGCCGCGCGGATAACCGCTGCCGTCAAACCGTTCCTGATGCTGCAGCGCGACATGCGCCGCGAGCAGCGGTATCTCGCCGTTTTTGCGCAGCAACTCAAATCCGGCGGCGGAATGACGCTTCACAATCTCCATCTCGTCCGGCGCAAGTTTAGCCGGTTTGTTTAAAATCTCCGGCGGCACGGCCATTTTGCCGATATCATGCAAAATGGCGCCCAGCGTCAACTCCTTAAGCTGGTGCTCCTTAAGACCCATGGCCAGGCCGACAAAGGCTGCGTAGATGCTGACATTGATAGAATGACCAAAAGTATAGTCGTCATAGGTGCGAATATCCGTCATGTGCAGCATAGTATGACGATTGTGGAGCAGTTCGGCAAGAATATCCTGTACAATGGGAGCAAATTCGGCAGCGTTGACAGCGCTGCGCTCCTGGATTTTGGCAAATGTTTGTTTAACAGTTTTCAGCGCCCGGTTTTTCGTTTCTTCCTGAATAATCTCCGGGCAGGACAATTCGGCATCAAGCGGCGAACGAATAAATATAGAGCCTATTCCCATCTGCCCGAGGCGATGGATATACCGTTCGGTCAAAACCACGCCGCGCCGGATTAATACTCTTCCGTCGGCGCCAACGACATCACGGGCAACAACCATGCCCGGCACCAAACGAGCTAGGGAGAATTTCTGCACAATCTCAGCTCCAGTTCAGGGGTGTTGAGATAGAAAAAGAACACCAGAAAATCTGGCGCCGGGAAAATTGCTTTATTTAAATTGTAGCGGTTATAATCAGATTATGTCAATATGTGCCACCGGCGGGCGCTGGCACTCGTATGCAGGCGCTCTGTTCCGCAGCACATGGAAATTTAAAGAATAACCAACACTAATTGCGGCGCGGCAAATGAGGAGGTTTTTTATGTTAAGCCTTTTTGATAGATGGAATGTCTGGCTTGGCCAACATATGTTTTTGCTGGTATTATCTGGCCTATTTTTCGGATTTTTCGCCGGCAGCCCGAATATCCCTCATGCCGGTCTGATTAGTATTGTCCTGTTTGCCTATTCTACCTTTGTTACGGCGATGGGAACAAGCTTCCGCGAGTTTCTGAGCGTCCTCAGCCGTCCGTGGATCCCGCTGTGGATTCTTGTCCTTATTCATCTGGTGACGCCGCTGTTTGCCGGTATTGCCGGCCTGATTTTTTACCCTGATAATTATCATATGCGCCTGGGATACCTGATCGGCGCTTCGGTTCCGATTGGTGTCACTTCCATTTTGTGGACATCGATTACCGCAGGCAATGTACCGATTTCGCTGGTAGCGGTCACGCTTGACACTTTAATCGTTCCCATCATACTGCCTGCCTTTTTCAAAATCATTGTCGGGCAGGCTCTTGCAATCAACTACGCCGAAATGGTGCACCAACTGCTGTGGATGATAACGGCGCCCAGCTTGGCAGGCATGCTGCTCAATGACCTGACCCGGGGCGAAATTACCGGTTTCTCCCGTTCTTTTGGCGGAGTTACGGCCAAGTTATCTTTCGCCTTAGTGATTTTTTTGAATGCGGCCGTTGTAGCGCCCGATATTCATTGGTCTTGGCCGGTGCTGAAGATTGTCGCCGTTTGCTTTCTGATGGTTGCGGGAGGCTACTTCCTGGGTTATGCCGGCTCGCTCTGCGTCAAAGGACGGCCGCGCGCCGTTACCATGGCCATGATCTATTGCGTAGGCCTTCGTAACATCAGTTTTGGCATGGTGCTGGCGCTGGCCTACTTTCCCCCGGCAGTTGCCGTGCCTATTACCCTCTTTATGCTGTTCCAGCAGCCGCTCGCCGCCGCCATCCCGCATATCATTCGGCGCTTTGGCAAGGAAGAGGAAGCGTCAAAAGAATAAAACCTCCGGCAATCCGGAGGTCATGCTAAACAATTTTTTCGCCGTGATACCGTTCGCCGCCGCCGTCAGGCAGCAGGCCGTACCGTTCGGCCCATAGCGTTTTATACTTGACAGCCTGGTGATGAATGCTGTCCCACTCCTCGGGAACCTGCCGCACCACTTTTGCCGGCAAACCGACAACCAGCGAGTGCGGCGGAATGACCTGACCCTCCCGCACTACGGCGCCGGCGGCAACAATGCTGCCCTTGCCGATAACCGCCCCGTTCAGAATGACGGCGCCCATGCCAATCAGGCAGTGTTCTTCTACGGTGGCCCCATGAATGACGCAGTTATGCCCTACCGTAACATAGTCACCGATTATGCACGGAAAGTCGTCAGCGACATGCAGCACGCTATTATCCTGGATGTTGGTGTACCGGCCGATTTCAATGCGGTTGACATCGCCGCGCGCCACGGCGTTGAACCAAATGCTGCTAAACTCTTTCATTTCGACTTTGCCGATAACCTTAGCCCCGTCCGCAATAAACGTTTTGCGGTCAATGCTTGGTTTTATCCCTTCAAATTCCATTGCCAACACTATTCCTCCGTAATCCTTGATAGGCTTATCTTACCACATTTCCCCGGAAAATAAAATCTGCCAGGCCCGGTCGCAGGACTTGTCGGCACAGTCTTTATGGCCGAGGCATCCATTTTGCGCAAGGAGTGATCTACGGTGAAGAAAAACATTGTGGTGCTGGCGACAGGCGGTACGATCGCCGGCAAGGCGGACACCCCAAATGAAACCGGCATGTACCAGGCAGCGGTGCTGACCGTCGAAGAACTGTTGGACGCAATCCCCCGGCTCAAAGAACTCGCCAATATCACGGGCGAGCAAATCGCCCAGATCGACAGCGCGAATATGTCGCAAACCATCTGGCTGACATTGGCCAAACGCATTAACACGCTGCTCGCTTCGCCGCAAGTGGATGGAATTGTAGTGACGCACGGCACTGACACCATGGAAGAAACCGCTTATTTTTTAAACCTGACGGTAAAAAGCGCCAAGCCGGTAGTTCTGGTTGGTGCCATGCGGCCCGCCACCGCGATGAGTCCGGACGGTCCAATGAACCTGTATAATGCCGTATTATTGGCGCAAAGTCAGGAAGCGACAGGCAAGGGCGTATTAGTTTCACTCAACGACACCATCAACAGCAGCCGGGAAGTAACAAAAACCAATACCGCGCTCCAGGACTCGTTCAAGGCGCCTGAGCTGGGCTACCTGGGTTATATTCAAAGCGGCCGGCCGTACTTTTACCGCTTGTCGACGCGTAAACACACGGTAAAAACTGAATTTGACGTCACAGATCTTACCGCTCTGCCCAGAGTTGACATCATCTATGGCCATGTTGACAGCGACGGCGTATTACCTGCCGCCGCCGTGGCGGCGGGTGCCCAGGGACTGGTGTACGCCGGCGTCGGCAACGGCGGCATGTCCCAAACGATGCGTGACGCCCTGCTTGCGATTGCCGACAGCGGTATTGCAGTAGTATGTAGCACCCGCGTCAGCAGCGGCGTGGTGACTTTAAGCGCAGTAGCCGGCTACGGCTGCGGCAAGTTCATCGCGGCGGACACGCTCAACCCGCAAAAAGCCAGAATACTGCTTTGTCTGGCGTTAACCAAAACGCACAACCAAGCCGAAATTCAAAGGATGTTTGGCGAATATTAGGCAAAAATCAAAGCCCGCTTTAAGCGGGCTTTTGATTTTTTAAGCAGCCGGTCTGCGCCGGATGTACTGGCGATAGGGGATATACTGCGGCAAGATCACGCGGGCCAATAACAGTAGCCCGCCCAGAGCTGCCAGCACCAAATCCTCAGTGCTCATCACGAATGCACCTCCATATATTTCAACGGACGGACATCCGGTCAGTGGGAGCTTTGCGGAGCAGTAACAATTCTTTGCCGGGGATTATTCGCGCTTTTCTTATCTGCGAAAGGCGCAGTCCTCTCCGACCACCCCAAAGCTCTTACTGGTTGGTTGGCCATTGCTTCTGTATACATTATACCACGATCAGTACAAAAAAGCATAAAAAGTTGAAAAACTTATTGCGCCCGCTTGCCTTATTGGGCTTCATGGGAATCAATGATGGAATAATACGCTGCTTCCCCTTGCCCGATATTGATAACCTCATGTTCAACATCGGCCTCAAAGTAAAACGTGTCCCCGGCATCAAGGTCAAAGCAGTGCTTCTGGCTGAGAATAACCCGTATCCTGCCGGCGGCTATCGCCAGATACTCCTTATATCCCGGGCGATGCGGCGCCATGACGCCGGTTGAAGCGCCAGGCGGAAAAACGGTATAGACAAATTCCGTACCGCTTGCCGGAAAGGATGGTGACAACAGCTCCCGACGGATATGGGTAGAAGGATCGGTGAAAGTCTGCCGCTCGCACTTGCGGATTACAACCACCCGCTCAACGCGCTTTACCTCACCGAGCAACTCCGATACCGTAAGCCGGAGCGCATCGGCAATCTGATAGGCGATCCGGATAGTCGGCGTTTTCTCGTTGCGTTCAATTTTAGACAGCATCGACTGGCTGACGCCCGAACGCACGGCAAGCTCCTGCAGCGACATATTATACTTTGTTCTGGCACGCTTTACGTTGTTGCCGAATTCACGCTCAATCATTAAATTCACCTGTAAACTTGTATATTTTGGGGTTGATTTTGGCCGGGTAACGTATTACAATAAGTAACGAGCACTATAGGAAATACATTGCGCACCATAGGAATAGCAACACGATGTGACCCTATAGTTCGAGTATTTTGGCCGAAATCCTCCTTTGCTGCTGCATCTGTGTTTCCTAAGTACATAGTATTATGCTATGTGTATACAAATTATTTTAGGGGGTCCTTATATCATGTGTTATCGTAAACTTATTGCAATGCTTGCCATTTTTGTTTTATCAGCCGCAGTGCTGGCCGGCTGCGGCGGCGGCAATATAGCGGCCGATACCCAAACAATTAAAGTCGGCGGCAATTTTGAAATGACCGGCGGCGTAGCCCAATACGGTCAGTCCGCTGCCAATGGGGCAAAATTAGCTTTCAAAGAAGCCAACGCTACCGGCGGAGTATTAGGAAAACAAATCACGCTGGTTATTGCCGACAACAAATCCGAGCCCTCGGAATCAGCCAATGCTGCTACCAAACTGATTACCCAGGACAAAGTTGCCGCTATCTTAGGGCCTGCTGCCAGTTCTAATGTACTGGCATCGCTTCCGGTCGTGCAAGACAACAAAATTCCGGTTATCACCCCGACCGGCACCAACGCTAAGATTACCAATGACAATGGCAAAGTGCGCGAATATGTGTTCCGGGCCTGCTTTATTGATCCCTTCCAAGGCA
>JAOACF010000031.1:0-433 GCA_026417995.1 Negativicutes bacterium | reverse complement strand
GCTCATCCGACTATTCCAAAGGTCTTGCGGAAGTATTTGAAAAAACATTCGTACAAAACGGCGGCAAGATTGTAACCAAAGACGCTTTCCTGCAAAAAGATCAGGACTTCAAGGCTACTCTCACCAAGATTAAAGCAGCCAATCCGGATGTCATCTATATACCCTCATACTACGAAGAAGCCAGCAAAATTATCAAGCAAGCCCGCGAGCTTGACATCACCGTTCCCCTGTTAGGCACCGACGGCTGGGATTCGCCGAAACTTGTCGACATCGCCGGTCCAGAGGCCCTGAACAATACTTTCTTCAGCAACCACTACTCAACAAAAGACACCGACCCGAAAGTTGTCAAATTCGTCGAGGCTTACAAAAAAGAATACGGCCAAGAGCCTGATGCCTTAGCCGCCCTAGGCTATGACGCCGCCCTGATGCTGAT
>JAOACF010000003.1 GCA_026417995.1 Negativicutes bacterium | reverse complement strand
AGATATATTCTGGCAGGTACTGTTTTCCGGGAACGGGCCGCGACGAGGATTTTCGCGGAGGCGTACTGGAGGTCCGCACAGTGAATCTATACAAGATACTTTTCGGTTACAATTTCTTCAAAAGAAGAAACCGTGACGAAAGAACGGTTGGAGCGAAAACCCGCAGGAGCAACAACGCAGATGGACTTTTGCAGCAGTCTCCTAGCTTGGTCTTACATGCACTTGTATCTGGGCGGAAACTTCCGGATGAACCTTGATCGTCACCGGATAGGTGCCGGCAGTTTTAATCGCGTCTTTCAGCTCGATTTTGCGCTTATCAATCTCAATGCCCCGTTGCGATGCCAGCGCATCGGCGATATCTTTGGCGGTAACCGATCCAAACATTTTGCCGCCTTCGCCGGCTTTAACGCTAATGCTGACTTCCACTTTGGACAATTGACTGGCCATAACCCGGGCTTCATCCATGAGGCGCTGGATTTTTCTTTCCTCTGCCGCCTTTTGCTGCACAGCCGCATTAATATTGGTGTTGGTCGCGGGGATGGCCAGCTTTTGCGGCAGCAGATAGTTGCGGGCATAGCCCTCGGAAACTTCTATAATATCGCCTTTTTTACCAAGTTTTTTCACTTCTTGCTGTAAGATGACTTTCATCCGGTGCACTCTCCCTTATGTAGTTATTGATAATCCCGATAAGTTTCGGCTTTACTTCCTCTATACTGGCGCCTTTAATCTGCGCGCCGGCCACGGTCTGATGGCCGCCGCCACCCAATTGCTCCATGACTATCTGAACATTAATGTCCCCCTGCGACCTGGCGCTGATGCCAACGCCGTCATCCGCCGGGAAGATAACAAAACTTACCCGCACTCCTTCAATATTCAGCAGCATATCGGCGACTTGCGCGGCGATAATCTGCCCATTCTTGACTTTGCGCGGATAGGTGGCCAATACCACACCCCCGGGCAGCATGTCGGTATTATTGATAATCTCGGCGCGGCGCTTGAAGGTTTCCATATCCACCCGGAACAGCCTTCTGACAAGCGCCGGGTCGGCGCCCGAACGCCGGAGATATGCGGCCGCGTCAAAGGTGCGCACCCCTGTCTGGACGGCAAAGTTTTTGGTATCCAGGATAATGCCGGCATAGAGGGCGGTTGCTTCCACCCGGGTCAAATCCAGCTTGTCGTCAAAATAGGTGAGCAGCTCGGCGACCAGTTCGCTGGTTGAAGACGCCGACGGCTCCAGGTATACCAGCAGCGGATTGGCAATGAAATTTTCCGAGCGCCGGTGATGGTCGATCACAACAACACGCTCCAGGCGGCTCAGCAGTCCCGGGGCCGCCGTTATCTCCGGCCGGTGGGTATCGACAACGAAAAGCAGCGTTTCAGCAGTCGCAATGGCCTCCGCTTGCTCGCCGGTAATCAAAAGTTCACTGTATGCCGCATATTCATCCACTAACTCCGATAATTTGCTGACAGCAATGCTCTGCTGACTGACGACAATGCGCACCGGTTTTCCCATAAAGCGGACCATCCGGGCAACGCCCAAAGCTGCCCCCAGGCTGTCAAAATCCTCGCCGGCATGCCCCATAATCAGGACGCTGTCCGCATCGGCAATAATATCCCGTATTGCCTGCGCCATAATGCGCGCTTTTACGCGGGTATTTTTCTCAACTGCCTTGGCTTTGCCGCCATAAAACATTACTTTGCCTTCTACGTATACCGCCGCCTGGTCGCCGCCGCGGCCGAGGGCTAAATCCAGCCCGGCGCGCGCCCGCTGTCCGAGCGCGGCGATCGATATTTCGTCGGCGGCCACACCTATGCTCAGCGTTACCGGGATACGGTTCCCGCCCCGGATTGCGCGAACTTTGTCGAGGATATCGAATTTTTCAGCGAGCATGGCATCCAGCGCCTGCCTGTTGAAGAGCGCGATGTAGATATCTTCGCCGTACTTCTTCAAATATCCGTCCAGGCCGGTCACCCATTCCACCAGCTTCTGATTGACTTCGGCCGGTATCGCGGTGCGCTGGCTCTCGCTCAGGCCCTTGAGCACATCATCATAATTATCAATTTGTATATGCGCGATAACCGGGCGGGCTCCCAGGCACTCCTCCCGCACCGTCTCCGTGCTGGTAATGTCGGTGATGTACAGAATCATCAGTTTTTGCTCGGCGTGATAGTCAACCACCGGCTTAAAGATGATCTGGTAATGCTTCGGTCCGAAATGCACAATTTCCATGCCTGCCTGGTCCTGCATCTTGGCCAGCGGCATCTCCGGCCAGATGTCCTGTATCGCTTGGCCGGGGAGTATTTCCTGGTCGGCCCAGTCTGACAGGACGCTGTTGCTCCAGTGAATTGCCCCGGTCTGATCAACAATGGCAATCGCCAGCGGCAGATTTTGCAAAGCATAATAACTGGCCTGGTCAATATGGTGAGTCATGGACTCAAGGTAAGCCGTCAGGGCTTTCTGACGCTCGAGCTGCCGTTCGCGTCCGTACAGATACAGGACATACAGCAAAATCGCCCCTAAAACGGCAGCATAATGATTGTAAAACCCAATAACGACCAGAAGTGCGGCAGACACTGCCAAATAAATGCGGGTATCAAACCAGAAGGAAGGTCCCTGAGCCATGTCGCTATACCTCCTGCGCCATCAGCGAGGCGCGCGCAAGCGGCGGTAGTCGGTAATCATGTCATAGATAGCTTCGAATATCAGCACCTGCGTCATAAAACCGTTGCCAAATACCAAAACCAGTATAATGGCCCGCACAAACTTTGACAAATTGTATTTCTCGGCAACGAAGTAAAATAACGCCAGCCCCTGTAAGCCGAGGATAAGTGTCGCCGCGATATACATATTTATACCTATATTATATAATAGTATGATATCTTGGCTTTTGCCTAAGTATACCGCTGCCATCGCCGTGATATATACATATATCGTGGCACGGGGGAGATTCCATTCCTTAAGCGGCGGAAACCCTTCAATATACTGCCCCATCCGGCGAAGCACCGCCCGCGCAACCCAGAAGTTCAAATAGGTATCCACGACCGCCGCGCCGACAAAGCCGATCGGCAAAATGACCTGCATAAGCTCAAGCGCCATCTTCATCGTCTCGGACATTTTCGCCAGATCTTCTTCCTGCATTCCCATGCTGCGGTAGAACGAGATGGCCTGCTCTGCTGCTTTGACCATGACATCACCCTGCATGTTCAGCGGATTTACGCCAACGACCGCCATAGTGATGGCCAGCGATGCGGCCTTCGATACCAGTGAGGCCGCCGCGCCCCAGGCCAGTGTCTTCACCGGGCTAAACTTATGGCGAAAGGCGTGGCCAAGAGTAATGCCGATTAACCCGAATCCTACCACTACTGCCAGTGCGTGCAGCGGGTGCATCAAAACAGCGATAAGAATGCCGGCCACCGCCGTAGCCATAATACTCCATTGATACCCATGCCGGACACCGAGCAAAATGATGGGAACAGGCCAGATTAGATTGATAAACGGACCGATAAGCGGCAGATAGGCGCTTATCATGGCAAAAATGATGGCGATCGCGGCCAGTACGCCGCCCTCTACCATTGCTTTTACACGGTTTTGCTGCTGCATTGGTTCACCTCTTTTGGCGGAGATGGCGCCTCAGTTCGCTCATATCTCCGTACCATTTTTCGACTTCTGTTTCCTGCCTTATAGTTTGCTCCAAACGAGCCTGAATTGCTTCATCCAGTTGTGCATAATCAATACCCAGCCGTTTACCCAGCGCAAAACAGTTGACGACAACTGCCGCCAGAGCTTCGGCAATCGAGTGCTCGCCGCTTTTCGCCAAAGCGTAAAAAACCCGGCCAACGCTGCCGACAAGCTCGGCCTTCAGCCACTCAATAAGCCGCAGTTTGCGCACGATCTCTGATTCATGGGAACTCAAAGGCAATCCCTCCCCATAACGGTAACGGTATATATTCTAAATATGTCCGGCTGTTTCCTGCCTGACCGCTCCGGCATATTTTGCAGGACAAGAAAACAAGCGAGAGGCGCGCCTCTCGCTTGTTCCGCTATTTCCGGACAACATGCAGTTTCCGCTCATCAATGCGAAGGTACACCCGGTCGCCTTCCCGGAAGCTTTCATCCGGGTTATAGGCAACAACCGAGATTGTCTGCCCGTCAATACGCACCCGGTAATCCTGCGAACTGCCCATATAGACTGAGGTTTCAACCACGGCCGGGATACCGCCGTCACCGGCAAGCGCCACCGCCTCGGGGCGAATAACAACCCTGACTTTTTCCCCGGACCGGAGATCTCCGCGACTGGAAATGCGGAACTTGGCGCCCAACAAATCAATGATGCCCTGTCCTTCCCCTGCCTCGGCCACAACGGCGTCCACCAGGTTGGCCATGCCGATAAAATCAGCGACAAACTCGGAAGCAGGCGTTAAATAGATTTCTTGGGGCGTACCGCTTTGCTCTACAACGCCATTGTTCATAACAATGATCCGGTCAGACATGCTCATGGCTTCTGCCTGATCATGCGTAACATAAATGCCGGTAATACCCACCTGCCGCTGCAACCGCCGAATTTCACCGCGCATATGCACCCGGAGCTTGGCGTCTAAGTTGCTCAGCGGTTCATCAAACAGCAGCACCGACGGCCGCATGACGATTGAACGCGCCAAGGCCACCCGCTGCTGCTGGCCACCGGACAGTTGATTGGGGTAGCGAGATTCCATGCCTGTCAGCCCTACCAGTTCCAGCATTTCGGCCACACTTTGCCGAATGCGGCTCTCGCTCTGCTTTTTGACGCGCAGGCCATAGGCAACATTTTCGTATACGGTCAGGTGCGGGAACAGGGCGTAGCTTTGGAACACCATCGCCGTATCCCGCCGGTCGGGCGTAATTTGGGTCACATTTTCGCCGCCGATATACACTTCACCGCCAGTTGGTGTCTCAAACCCGGCGATTATGCGCAGTAGCGTCGTCTTGCCGCAGCCAGACGGGCCTAAGAGTGTTACAAACTCCCCTGCCTTAATCTCCAGCGAGACATTGTTGACGGCTACGACATCCTTTTTCCCCTGGCCTTTATATATTTTTACCACATTTTTTAAAAGCACGTTTTTCGAACTCATCCGCCATCCCCCTTACATATCGGCAACCGCTATGCCCATCCGTCCGAGAATGAGTTTAAGTGCTCCGGTTACCGCCAGTACAATAATAATCAAAATGGTCGAATACGCTGCGGCTACCCCGATACGCCCGACATCCACCTGTCCCATGATCGCAACCGTCAGCAGGTTGTAGCTTGCCGACACCAGAAAGATAACCGCGCTGACCGCCGTCATGCTGCGGACAAAGCTATACACCAGCCCGCTGAAGAAGGCGGACTTAATCAAGGGGATGGTCACGGAAGTAAAAACTTTATAAGAACTGGCCCCCAGATCCTGCGCCGCTTCCTCAATGGCAGGATCAATCTGCCGGAGCGAAGCCACGCCGGCCCGAATGCCCACCGGCATATTCCGGAAAATGAAGGAGAAGACAATGATTGTCGCCGTGCCTGTCAGCACCAGCGGCGGCCCGTTGTAAGCCAGGATATAGCCCATGCCGATAACTGTGCCTGGAACCGCCATCGACAGCATCGAGGTGAACTCCACCATTGACCGGCCGAAAAACTTTTTCCGGACTATCAGAAAAGCGATAATCATGCTGAGAATGCCGGTGATCGGCATGGAGAGCAGCGAAAGATAGGTGGTGTCAATAATTGGCTTCAGGCCCAGGGAAAATACATATTCATAGTGCTTCAGCGTAGGGGTGAAGTCGATGCCCCACAGATTGACAACCGAACCGTACGGAATGAGGATGTACAGCAGCAAGATAAAAGCGCTGATGAAAAAACACGCCAGCCCGACCGGCCAAACCACTTTGCCGTCGCTAATAAGCTGCCGCTCGCGTGAAGGCTTGCCGGTAACCGTTACGTAGGACTTTTCTCCCACCCAATATTTCTGCATAACAAACATAATGACCGAGATGCTGAGCAGGATGGTTGCCAGCGCCGTTCCGCCTTTGACATCGTAGTTTCCCATCGCCTGCAGATAAATCTTGGCCGCGAGCGTAGTGTAGTTGCCGCCGATAACCATCGCATTGCCAAAATCGGCCACCGTCTGAATAAATACCAGCAAAAAGCTGTTGGCAATCCCCGGTACAACCAGCGGCAGCGTAACCGTGCGAAAGATTCGCCAGCGCGATGCCCCCATGTTTTGTGCCGCTTCTTCGTAGGACGGATCAATCTGACGCAAAAGGCCGGCCAGCACTAGATAGGCTATGGGAAAAAAGGTGAGAATTTGCACGGCCGCCAGTCCGGCAAAGCCATAGACGTTGGCATCCTTAATTCCCAGCAAGTGATACGTGATGAAGCCGCG
Organism: Negativicutes bacterium; assembly: GCA_026417995.1. Taxonomy (GTDB): domain Bacteria; phylum Bacillota; class Negativicutes; order Sporomusales; family JAOACF01; genus JAOACF01. The sequence continues at coordinate 61,260 of JAOACF010000003.1, read as the reverse complement.
CTGCCCGAACAGCATAATGAAAGACATAGATAGGGCGAACGGCGGCGAAATGATCGGCAGTATTGCCAATATGTTAAAGATGCTTTTAAAGCGGATTTTTAGGTACGCATCGGCGTAGGCAAAGAGAAAGCCGATCGCCGTGCTGAACAAGCTGACAAATAAGCCAATCCAGAGCGTATTGACCAGCACCCGTACATTTTCCGACTGGCGAAAGGCCTCACGGTAATAATCCAGCGTGAATAGCCCTTGCTGGCTGATAAAGCTTTCTTTTAAGACCGCATAAATAGGCCATACAATGAACAAGAGCAGCGACACAATAACAATAGCAATCGTTCCGGCCAGGACAGGATCTCTCCGGACAGCCTGCATGGCTTCACCTCCACGTAGTGCATATAGAAAGTCCATCATAGCGATGGACTTTCTTTTTACTTACTTAATCGCGTTGCTCCACTTCTCCACCAGCGCGTTGCGATTTTTGCCCGCCCAGTCGAGATTGTAGTTAATCAGTTTGGTGTCCTTGATTTCGGCCGCCTGCTTGGGCGGAGCGGCTTCAGGGTTCGTCAGGAACTGGTACGAGCCGGCCTGTTGGCCGATTTCCTGTCCCTGCTTGGTCAGACACCAGTCGATGAACTTTTTGGCAGCCGCCTGATCCGGTCCGCCCTTGATAATGGCGACCGCGCCGATTTCGTAGCCGGTTCCTTCCTTCGGCGCTGACAGAACGATGTCCTTCATGCCTTCCTCGCGGTATTTAATGGCGTCATGCAAGAAGGTAATGCCTACGGTAGCCTCGCCCTGCCCCACCATCCGTCCCGGCGCCGTGCCGGATTTGGGATAGGTCTTGATTTGGCCGTTTAGTTTTTTCATATATTCAAGTCCTTTTTCCTCGCCCATCATCTGCACGATCGAGGCCAGCATGGTATACGCCGTGCCCGAGGAACCCGGATTGGCCATAACGACTTGTCCTTTAAACTCAGGCTTCAGCAGATCTTCCCAGCTTTGCGGCGCCTGTACGCCTTTCTCGCCCAGAAGCTTTTGGTTAGAAACAAAGCCGAGATACCCTACATAAATTCCCGTCCAGTATCCTTCTGCATCCTTAAACTGTGCAGGAATTTTGCCTGCGTTGGGCGACACGTACTTCTCCAAAAGACCGAATTCTTTGGCTTGGATAAAGCCGTCGGCCGGTCCGCCAAACCACACCGAAGCCTTGGGATTGTTTTTCTCGGCTTGGATGCGACCCAGAATTTCGCCCGAACTCATCCGTACGGCCTCAACCTTGATGCCGGTTTCCTTTTCGAACTGTTTAATCGCTTTGACCATGTGATCTTCCATAAGGCCACAGTACAGCGTCAGCTTCTGCGGCTGGCCCGACCCAGCTGGCTGGCCCGAACCGCAGCCGCCGACCAGCGCGGCCATGACCGCCAGCAAAGCAATAAGCGCCCAAGATACCCATTTTGCCATCATCGCTCTCTCCTTATATTATTGTTCATTAAACAAATATTCCATGAATTGAACAAAAACCCTCTCAGTCGCTGTTATCAGGCAAAATAAAAAGACGCCGGTTTATTGGCGTCTCTTCAATGCAGCAGTATCTTTATTCCGCTGTAAACGGCAGCAACGCGATGTTGCGGGCACGTTTGATGGCAAGCGTCAATTGGCGTTGATGCTTGGCGCAGTTGCCCGAAATGCGGCGGGGAAGGATCTTGCCGCGTTCGGTGGTGTAACGGCGCAGTTTGGGAACGTCTTTATAGTCAATGGCTTCTACTTTATCGACGCAGAAGCTGCAGACTTTTTTCTTCGGTTTTCTGCCTCTTTCACGTTTCACCGTGTCCTAACCTCCCTTAAAATGGAATCTCTTCTTCAGGGAAGACATCAGGGCCAAAGGTATTGACGTTAAAGTCTTTATTGCCTCCGCCGCCTTCAGCGGCCTGCTTGCGCTCCAAAAACTCGATGTTCTGGGCGACCACTTCGGCCACGCGGCGCTTTTGGCCGTCATTTCCCTCATACGAACGGATTTGCAGCCGGCCTTCGACTAATACACGCTGTCCTTTGGTAAGATTATTACCGCAAACTTCGGCCAGTTTATCCCAGACCACAACCGGGATAAAATCGGCTTCGCTCCTGCCCTGGCTAACGAAACGGTTCACTGCGACAGTGAAGGATGCTACCGCTTTACCGGTCTGCGTATAGCGAATTTCGGGATCCTGGGTGAGCCTGCCGACCAATATAACCTTGTTCATGGTGATTCCCCCTGGCCTTAATCGTCCAATTTAATAATCATATGCTTTAAGATCTCGTCGGTAATCTTCATAACCCGGTCGATCTCAGCCACCGTTTTCGGTTCGGCTGTGATGTTGAACAGAACGTAATAGCCGTCGTTCACATCTTTAATTTCGTAGGCCAGGCGCTTTTTGCCCCAACGGTCGATCTTCTCAACGTTACCGCCATTGTTCTTGATGAGGTTCTCAAACTTGGCAACAACCTCGTTGATAGCCTCTTCTTCCATCAGCTTCACGATGAATATGACTTCGTACTTTCTCAACGAAATCACCTCCTCCTATGGACTTATGGCCCCCGGCATCAGGGGCAGGGAAGGTTCAAAATAGAGCCGGTACTCTAGATTGTCCTAGACTGATATATTATACCACTGACAGGCTGGAAAATGCAACGGTTTAGTAAGTCTTTATTCGAACAATAAATAGGCCGGCAAGTGCGCAGTTCTTATGCTTTTGCGTTCAGAAATGCAGCCTGCCTTTATGGGCGGACGGCTAGACAACGCTTAGCCTCAGCCCAGTAATTACACATTAAAGCGAAAATACGTCACATCGCCGTCCTGCATTATATAGTCCTTCCCTTCCAGGCGCACCAATCCCTGCTCGCGGGCGGCGGCAGGACTGCCGGCGCGCATCAGGCCATCGTACGAGATGATTTCCGCCCGGATAAAGCCCCGCTCAATGTCGCTATGAATCTTGCCGCCGGCCTGCGGCGCTTTGGTTCCCTTGCGGATCGTCCATGCCCGTGTTTCCTGCTCCCCGGCGGTAAGGAAGGTCATCAGGCCCAATAATTTAAAGGATGCTCTAATAAGTTTATCCAAGCCTGATTCACTAAGGCCCAAAGCCGCTAAGAATTCGGCCGCCTCCTCCGGGCTGAGCTCGGCGATTTCAGCCTCAACCTTGGCGCTGACGACCACAACCTCCGCGCCTTCCTGGGCGGCGTACGCCTTGACCGTCTGCACGTAGGGATTGGCGTCAGGATTGGCAACTTCCTCCTCGCTGACATTGGCGACAAAAATAACCGGCTTAAGCGTCATCAAATTCAAATCCTTGATCAGTTCGGCCTCTTCCGCCGTCATCTCGGTGCGGCGCGCCGACTGCGCCTGCTCCAGCACTTCTTTAATCCTGAGGAGCACGGCAATTTCCGCCTGCGCCTTTTTGTCGCCGCCTTTGATTTGCTTATGGGCCCGGTCAATGCGTTTTTCCAGCGTCTCAAGGTCAGCAAGGCACAATTCAGTATTAATGATCTCAATATCGCGCAAAGGGTTAAGCCCGCCCTCTACGTGGGTAATATTGTCATCGGCAAAACAACGCACCACTTGCGCGATGGCGTCCACTTCCCGGATATGCGCCAAAAACTTGTTGCCTAAACCTTCTCCCTGCGCCGCTCCTTTGACCAGCCCGGCAATATCGACAAACCGCATGGCCGCCGGCACAATCCGTTTGGACTTATACATTTCGGCCAGTTTGTCCAAACGCTCGTCCGGCACCTCCACAACCCCGACATTGGGCTCGATTGTGCAGAACGGATAATTGGCGGCTTCCGCGCCTGCTTTGGTAATCGCATTGAAAAGAGTGCTTTTACCGACATTGGGCAGACCGACAATGCCGACCTCCAGATTAGTGCTCATGTATCTATCCACCTTGTGTTTTGATATAGTTATTAACCTTTATATTGTAGAGTATCCGGATTATTATTGCAAGTTTCCGATACCAAGCCGGCGCAGCTCTTCTTTCGCCCGTTCAACATCATCTGCGGTTGCGGCGGCCGTAGCCGCAAGGCGATAAGGCATGCCAAGCCGCTGCCATTTCTGGCGGCCCATGGTATGATACGGCAGCAGTTCTAGCGACAGGCAGCCGGAAATTTCCGTAATTAGCGCGGCAAGCGCTGCCAGATCTTCGGCCCGGTTATTAATTCCCGGCAGAAGAATATAGCGAATACGCAGCGGAACGCCGCTTGCGGCAATATCGCGCAGGTTTTGCAGAATGCGCGCATTATCGGCGCGGGTAATTCGCCGGTGAACCTCGGGGCATACGGCCTTTAACCCAAACAACACCTCATCGGTTACCTCAAGCACCATTTTTACTTGTCCGGCATCGGCATAGCCTGCGGTATCAAGCGTAGTATGAATATTCTCCCGGCGGCACGCGGCAAACAACGCCGCAACAAACTCCGCTTGCTTAAGCGGCTCGCCGCCGCTCGCCGTGATGCCGCCGCCCGACGCATCGTAAAAAATCCGGTAGCTGGCATAATCTGCAAGCACTTCCTGCACGGTGATCCTCTGCCCGCCCTGATGCCATGTATCCGGATTATGGCAAAAAACGCATCCCAAAGAACATCCCGCCAGAAACAATACATAGCGAATGCCCCGGCCATCAACCGTGCCGAAAGTTTCGCGTGAATGACAGTAGCCGTTCAAAGTATTACCTCCGCTACAGCCGGATTTAGCCCGCATAAAAGGTGCGGCTAATCACTTCCCTTTGATGCTCCGGCGAAAGTTTGATAAAGTTGACCGCATAGCCGGATACCCTTACCGTAAGCTGGGGATAACTCTCGGGATTACGCATGGCGTCTTCCAGCAGCGACCGATCCAGCACATTGACATTGATATGGTGTCCTCCCAGCTTAACATAGCCGTCCAGCAGCGCAATCAAGTTACCGGAGCGCTGTTCTGCCGATTTTCCCAATGCATCGGGAATAATAGAAAATGTATAGGAAATGCCGTCCCGGCAATCCTGATAGGACAGTTTGGTTAGCGAACTCATAGCCGCCAGCGCTCCCAGGCGATCCCGGCCATGCATGGGATTTGCGCCCGGAGCGAACGCCTGGCCGGCTTTCCGGCCATCGGGTGTTGCGCCGGTCTTTTGGCCATACATGACATTCGAAGTGATCGTCAGCACTGACAGAGTATGCTGCGCCCCCCGGTAGACAGGGTATTGCTTAAGCTTCTGCGAGAACTCGGCGACAAGTTCAGCGGCCATGCCGTCAACCCGCGCATCATTGTTGCCGTAGCAAGGAAACTCCCCCTCGGCAGCAAAGCCGACGGCAATGCCCCTCTCGTCGCGCAGCGCCTTCACCTGTCCATACCGAATGGCGCTGAGCGAATCGGCCACCACCGATAACCCGGCCACACCGAACGCCATTAGGCGTTCAACCGCCGTATCGTGCAGCGCCATTTGCGCGCGCTCGTAGGAATATTTATCATGCATGTAGTGAATTAGATTCATAGTATTTACATAAAGACCGGCCAGCCATTGTAATACCGCAGAATAGTTTCGCCGTATTGTCGCATAGTCAAGATACTCCCCTGCCGGCACAGGCAACGCCGGCCCGATCCTCTCGCCGGTAATTTCGTCACGCCCGCCATTAATTGCCAACAGCAACGCTTTGGGTAAATTGACGCGGGCGCCGAAAAATTGCATTTGCCCTCCCAGCCGCATGGCAGAAACGCAACAGGCGATGCCATAATCATCCCCATACAGCGGGCGCATCAACTCATCGTTCTCATATTGGATCGCGCTGGTATCAACGGATACCTTGGCGCAGAACTTTTTGAAGCCCTCCGGCAGTTTGTCCGACCACAATACAGTCAGGTTGGGCTCGGGCGCAGGCCCCAAGTTGTACAAAGTATTTAAAACCCTAAAAGATGTCCGGGTTACAAGAGGACGTCCGTCTATTCCCATGCCGCCAAGCGCTTCGGTTATCCATAGCGGATCGCCGGCAAAAAGCTCGTTATAATCGGGCGTGCGCAGGTGCCGGGCAAGACGCAGCTTAATTACCAGTTGATCAATCAGCTCTTGCGCTGTTTCTTCGTCAATGAGACCGGCCCGCAAATCACGTTCCAGGTAAATATCAAGAAATGTAGCTACCCGGCCCAAAGACATTGCGGCGCCGTTTTGTTCCTTAATTGCCGCCAAATATGCAAAATACAGCCATTGAACGGCTTCGCGGGCCGTTTGGGCCGGCCGCCGGATGTTAAACCCGTATCCGTCCGCCATCGCCGCCATATCATCAAGCGCCGCCAGCTGCATCGCCAATTCTTCACGCTGCCGGATAACCTCTTCCGACATCGGCCGTGCAGCCAATTCCTGCAAATCCTGTCGCTTATTCGCCGCAAGCAGGTCAATGCCGTATAGCGCCACACGGCGGTAATCACCGATAATCCGCCCCCGGCCGTAAGCATCCGGCAGGCCGGTGATCAAGCCCAGCCGGCGCGCTTGCCGCATCTCCTCGGTATAAGCGCTGAACACGGCGCTATTATGCGTTATCCGGTGCTTATGATAAATTTCACTGATTGCCGGATCAAGCTGATAGCCATATGCCTCGCACGCCTGCTCCGCCAAGCGGATGCCGGTGCTGGCAATAATGCTGCGCTTTAACGGCTGGTCGGTTTGCAGGCCGACAATGATTTCATCTTCCGGTTGAATATAGCCGGCGCCGTGAGCTGTGATTGTCGACACCACCGATGTATCAATGTCGAGTACCCCGCCCCGGGCGCGTTCGGCAGCTAAAAGGTCAAGGCAGCGCCGCCACAAACGCTTCGTTTTTTCTGTCGGCGGCGCTAAAAAAGCGCCGTCCCCTGTATAAGGCCGGTAATTACGCTGAATAAAGTCTCTGACGTTGATTTCCCTTTGCCACAAACCCTGCTGAAAGCCGTACCATTCGTTCATTTTCCACCCTCCGGTATTTTTACTTCCCAGGAGGTTGTGCCGCTGCCGCCGCAAAATAAAAACCGCCTGGGCAAAATTCAAAATGCGCCCAGGCGGTCGGCTTTCCAACAATACAGTCCACGTGGTTAACTCCACTGATCCGCCAGTCCTGTATTGCGATTTTTACTATAGCGTTATTATACCGGCTGTAGCGGACACAGTCAAGAGGCTGCCCGGAGGTCTGCCCGATGGCGGTACGGCGAATTTTTAGCCAAATGCCGTTGTCAGGCAGGCGGTTGGGGTTCGGCGCGTTTGACGATTGTTTTCACCGCTTTTTCAAACTTCGGTCGGGGAACCATAACCCGCCGCCCGCACCCGAGGCATTTGAGGCCGAAATCAATCCCCGTCCGCGTGATCTCCCACTGGTCAGAGCCACAGGGGTGCTCTTTCTTCATCCTTACAATATCGCCAATTTGGTAGCGAACAATCACCAATCTCTCTCCCCCTTATGCGCCGGGACGAACGAATGCGGCCGGTGGCGGAATGTGTTCGGCGTCAAAGCGTTCCTTTATTCTGCGGCGGATCGCCGTCTCAACTTTTACCTGCTCCAGCGGCACCGTTTTCGCTGCAATGCGGACAATAATTTCGGCAGTGCGAAAGTCGACCACGCCGATTACTTTGGGCCGCTCCAGCACTTCAGGCATATCCGCCGCACCGGCGCAAATTTCTTCCAATATTTGCAGCACTTTGCCGATATCTGCTTCATAGGCTACCGGTATATTGATAACCGCCTGCATGTGCCCGCGGGTATAATTGCTGACTTTGCCGATCGCGCCATTGGGAATGATATGCCGCACGCCGTTCGCATCGCGCAGCACCGTCACGCGAAAGCCAATATCCTCCACATGCCCGGCCATACTGTCAATAACGATATAGTCCCCTACCGAGTACTGATCCTCAAGAATGACAAAAAAGCCGGTGATTACGTCTTTAACCAGGCTTTGCGCCCCCACGCCGATTGCCAGGCCGACGATGCCGGCGCCGGCAATTAGCGAGGTTGTGTCGATCTTAAATTCCTGCAGCACCAGCACCAGCGTGATAAAATACACCGTATAACGGATAACGCTTTTAAAAAGGCTGCTGAGCGTCCGCGCCCGCTTTTCTTCCAGATAAAACTTCTTGCTGCCGGTCTGCGCCTGAAAAAAACGGTCGATGACAGGCCCGAAAAAACGCAGCACAGTCATGGCGCCAATACTGATGGCAACTATTCTGAGCAGCTTGTTGGCGGCATAAAGCCAAAACTCAGATGACAAAAATTCCTGCATGGCTATCCCTCGTATTCGGCCAGTTTTTCGTAAGCGCGGCCTGTTTCATCTCGGCTGTAGAGCTTTGACCACTCAACGCCGGCGGTCTTCAAAACGGCAAGCGCCCTTGCCTCTTCTCCCGAGCGAAGCAATAGGCACTGCCCGCAGCTTATGGCAATCTCGCGGGGCGTTGGCAGTGGCATGACCTTTATTCCTTCCCCGGCTAACAGTTTCTCCGCTCGGATAGCGTGGTGCACCGATACAAACGAAAGCAGCCGGTCATACTGTCTTGTCATGACAGCGTAATCGCTTTCCCCGCGCCCTCAAGCCGCGCTAAAATATCGTACATATTGCTGATCTCGCCGATGGCCAGGCGCTCCTTGAGGCCAAAGTAATCCAGGCAAGTGCCGCAGGACATGATCTCCGTTCCTTTGGCGCTTAGCGCCTTGAGGTGGTCTAATACGGGCGAACTGTCAACGGCCAGTTCAACCCCCGCATTGATAAACATGACCGCTGCGGGAACGCTGTCACCTGCCTGCAACGTAAAAAAGAACGACTTCATTAACACGGCGCCTAATTCATCATTGCCATGTCCCAGCGTATTCTTGGCGATCAGATAAACAGTCCTTGCCGCCGGTATGCCGTCCGGCGTTTGCCGGCCGCTGTCTTTCGTCAGACGCAGATAAAAGTGGCCGTCTTTTTCTTCAATACTGAGGCCGCACCGGTTGGCCCTAGCCAGCTTCGCCACATTTTCTTTGGCCACGGCATTGTCCACAATCACGGTCACGCTGCCCTGCTCGATGCTGTCAAGCGCTTTTTTCGCTTGAATGACGGGCTGCGGGCAGGCCAAGCCGCGGGCATCAATTTCAGTAGACATAAATCTCCCCCTCGCCTGTTGCTGTAACTTCGCCGATTACGGCAGCGTCTTCTATTCCCGCTGCCCGGAGCGCCTCAACCGCCGCCTTGCCTTGCTGTGATGGCAGGCTGACCAAGAGCCCTCCCGAGGTTTGGGGATCATAGCAGATATCCCGGATATTCTCAGGCACGGCAGCGGCAAAACTGACTTTCGCTAGATACTCCCGGTTGGCGTAGGCGCCGCCGGGCACCAGCCCCATGGCTGCGGCCTCAGCGGCATACGGCAGGAGCGGCAGCGCTAAACTTTGAACTCGGACCTTAACCCGGCTGGCCCCGGCCATTTCCGACAAATGGCCTAAGAGGCCAAAACCGGTAATATCGGTACAGGCATGCACATCATATTGCCTGAATACTTCTGCCGCCATTTTATTGAGCGTACTCATGCTTTTAATTGCTGCCGCCCAGCCTGCCGCGTACATGTCGGCTTTGGCTGCCGTCGCCAGGATGCCTGTTCCCAAGGGTTTGGCCAGTACCAATACATCGCCGGGACGCGCTCCCGCGTTCGCCCAAACTTCATCCGGGTGAACGATGCCGGTTACACTTAGACCATACTTCGGTTCCTGATCCTCGACAGTATGCCCGCCGACGATCACCGCGCCGGCCTCGGCAACCTTATCATAGCCGCCCCTAAGAATATCTCGCAGCACTTCGCCAGCAAGACAACCCAGGGGAAACCCGACGATGTTCATCGCCGTTAGCGGCTTACCGCCCATGGCATAGACATCGCTTAAGCTGTTAGCGGCGGCAATCTGGCCGAATGTATAAGGATCATCGACAATAGGCGTAAAAAAATCAACTGTTTGGATTAAGGCCAAGTTATCCTGAATGCGGTACACGCCCGCATCATCGACGGTATCTATGCCCACAAGCAAATTGGGGTCAGCAGGTTTTGGCAATTGGCGCAGCACGTGCGCCAGGGCGCCCGGCCCTATCTTTGACGCTCAGCCGCCGCGCTGGGTATAGGCAGTAAGTTTTACCATGTCATCTCCCCTCCCGCTATCATAGATAAATTCATTATTCCGTATCTAATTCTTATTATACTTTCGCCGCTAAATTCCTTTTTTCCGCCGAATGACCCGCGCGCATATCGCTGCATATACTGTCAGTAGTTCTGCAAGGGGGGGTTCCATGCCGCAGGATGACAATCCTATTATTGACGTGATATTGGCGGATATAAACGCAGTAATACCGAACTTCTCATCTTTAGTGAGTTCTTACCGCCTGCTGGTCGGAGCGGCGGAAGAAATTCAGCGTACTCCCCGTGTTCCTGCCGAAATTTTCCAGCGGGCGGTTTTGCGTTACGACCGCGCCGGCACGTTAATTGACGTGTTGCTGGAACTCCTCTGTTGCAAGATAATTTTTGCCAGTCGGTTTTTGGGAACGGTGTGCGCGCCAATTGATTTAGCCCGTTATGCGGCTAATTCTTCCGATGCGGCCGACACCCCGCAGCGCACGGCGGAACAGATTTTGCTCATCGAACTGCTGCGGCTAATTTTATCATCGGCCGGTGAAGAGAGTCCTTGCTTCGGGCCGCCGCCACCCGGTATCGGCTACCCGCAGCAGACTGCAAAGCCCCCGGCCGGCGAGCCGGACGGCACGGAAAGCGAGGATGTACAGGACTTACTCAGCGAAGTCGCACCGACTATCATTACCGATATAACCGGCAGCCCTGCCGTACCAAGATCGCAGGAAAATGAGAGGATACGACGCAAGCACTACCAAAAAGGCGCCGCAATAAACAAAAAAAGCAAGAACAACTAGCGTTCCTGCTTTTTTACTTTTATGCTTTTATGCCTTAATCTTCGGCGGCAAGCGATTGCTCCAGTTCGAGTAATCGCTGCTCTTCCAAGATTTTTTCCCAGTCCTGGCCACTACGCTGCAAAAATTGTATTAATGTATCCATGAATACCACCCCTCATTAATACATGTATTTTTGTATTTATTATAGCATTGCCTAAAGTAAAACGCTATATACTTTTGTAAAATATTTGTAAGCACTTTACGCTTCGCAATGCTGCTACGGCTTGTTTTGCGTTGCAAGTTATAATACAATAATACATGGTCAGCATAATCCAAAGGAGGATGCACCAATGTCGAAGGATCAGGATTTTATCCCGTCAAGCGACGCTTCTCTGCGTAATAAGGTTTTCAAGTATATCAAATCGCAGATTATAAACGGCGTATATGGCCCCGGCGAAACGCTGCTGGAGTTGAAACTGGCCGACGAACTCGGAGTCAGCCGCACTCCCATTCGTGAAGCAATCCGGCTGCTGGAAGTGGAGGGCCTAATTGAAACCACCACCAAAAAAGGCGCTGTCGTCCTGGGCATCTCCCGGAAAGACGTTCAGGATATTTACGCCATCCGTCAACTGGTCGAAGGCCTAGCCGCCCGCTGGGCCGCGGAGCACATTACCCCGGCCGATCTCAAGGAACTGCAAAAAACCTTCGACCTGATGGAATTTTATGCACAACGAAACGATGTCGACGAAATCGCCGAGCTTGACAACCGCTTTCATCAGCTTATCTACGAAGCTTCCGGCAGCAAAATACTCAATCTGACGTTAAGCAATCTCCACCAGTATGTGCAGCTTGCTCGCATGGAATCGCTGCGGATGAAAAACCGCTTGCCTCATACCATCGCCGAGCACCGGTCAATTTTGGAAGCGCTTGCCGCCAAAGATCCGGACGCAGCTGAAAAAGCGCTTACCGAACATGTAAAAAACGCTTACACCAATATTTGTCAACATGAACAAGACGCCGCTCCGAAATAACCGGGCGGCGTCTTTTATTATTACGAAAAGCTCAAGGGCCGTTCAAAGTCAAGTATAGCTAGGGAACAGCGCTAGGAGGCTATTATCATTAGGCCTTTCTCAATATGGGCATTGGCCAAATTCCTCATGATACCCGCACGGCTCTAAGTGAATCACCACATCGCAATGCCCAAGTCTTTCGCACAGCGACTTTTCGATAGCGTCGCATATCGCGTGCGCTTTGTCGAGATGCATATCTTTGTGCAGAATGAGATGAACGTCAATCATCCTGAGCGAGCCGGAACGGCGTGTTCTCAGGTCATGGCAGTTAATGACCGCTGGATGGCTAAGAATAATCTCGATGATTAAATCTTCCTCCTCCGGCGGCAGGCTGACATCCATCAGCTCGTAAACGCTCTTGCGCGTCATTTCAAACCCCGCCTTGAAGATCAGGAAGGAAACGGCGATGGCAATGGCCGGGTCAAGCCAGACCAGGCCGGTTAATTTTACCGCCGCCAAACCGCCGATAACGCCCAGCGATGTCCACATATCGGTTCTAAGATGCAGCGCGTCAGCTTCAAGCGCGTGCGAGCCAGTAAGCGTGGCGACCTGAATGAGACGGCGCGAAACAAAGTAGTTGACCGCTACCGAAAGGCACATGACCGCGATGCCGTAATCAAGATGCTGCAGTTCTCCGCCGCGGAGCAGTTTTTCTACTGCTTCGTAAATGATCCACAAGGCCGCGCCGATGATTAAGAGCGCTTCCACCGCGCCCGAGATATTCTCAATCTTGCCGTGCCCGTAGGCATGGCTTTGATCCGGCGGCTTCGCCGAGCGTCGCACGGCTACCCAGGCGATAATCGCAGCCATCAGGTCAACCCCCGAATGAGCCGCTTCCGATATGATGCTGACCGAGCCGGTTAAAGCGCCGACAGCCAGCTTGGCAATAACCAGCATACTGCTGGCCAGTACCGATAAAGCGGCTGCTCGCTGTTTCAGCTTTGCCTGCGCTTCCAAAATTGCTACCCCCCAAGAAGAAAATTAAGACCTGCGGCGCCCCGAAAGGTCCCGCAGGTCTTCCTGCTGCTATTGCCCGGCACGTTTGCTTTATGCCTGACCTTAAATTATTATATGCAGCCAACAACGAAAAGTCAAATATTCCGGCTTCTTTTACCCAATCTGCACGCTGTGCTGCACCGGATACCCTGCGGCCGCAAGGTCGCGCAGCAGTGCTTTCGCGTCGGCGATATCAGCCCGGATGACCAGCTCCTTTTCCCCGTCGCCGCCGGGGTGAAGCGCCAGGCTACCTATGCTTACGCCGTGCTTTTTGAATACGCCGGTAATATCGTGCAGTACGCCGACATGGTCAGGCACCACCAGCGTGAGGCGCGTTTTGCCTTCCGTCAGCCCCATGACGTCAACAAAGCATTTAAAAATGTCCGTTTCGGTAATAATCCCGGCGACACGGCCGTCCTGACCCACGACAACCAGGCCGCCGATTTTGTGATTGTACATCAGGAGGGCCGCTTCTTCAATGGTGGCGTCCGTGCCGATGGTGACGACATTTCTTTTCATAATGTCTTTCACCTGCATTTTGGCCAGCAAATAGTTGAGCTCAAAGATCGACAGCGTCGTCGCCGGCGACGGGGAAACCTCCCGCAAGTCCCGGTCGGTTACGATGCCTAAGAGTTTTCCGCTATCGTCGACGACCGGCAGGCGGCGAAATTTTTTCGTGCGCATGATTTCCGAAGCGTCGGCAATCGTAGTATTGGGGTGGATTGTCGTAGGGTTGGCGGTCATACGTTTAGCCACAAACATATCCATCTCTCCTTTCAGTCACCGGAAAAATTAGCCCCCGAGATATGCTTTGCGGATTGCCTCGCTCTGGCTCAGTTCTTTTGCCGTTCCTGACAAGGTAATCCGTCCGGTTTCGAGCACATAGGCGGTATCGGCGATCGAGAGCGCCATGTTGGCATTCTGTTCAACCAAGAGAATGGTCGTACCGCCGGCGTTGATGTCCTTGATAATCGCAAAAATCTCTTTTACCAAAAGAGGTGCCAAACCCATGGACGGCTCATCCAAGAGCAGGAGGCGCGGCCGGCTCATGAGCGCGCGCCCCATCGCCAGCATTTGCTGCTCCCCGCCCGACAAGGTGCCGGCAAGCTGGGATTTCCGCTCAGCCAGGCGCGGGAAACGCTCAAAAACCTGCGCCATATCCGCCTCAACGCCTTTGGCGTCTTGGCGAAGGTAGGCGCCCAATTCCAAGTTTTCCAGCACCGACATGTTGGCAAAAACCCGGCGCCCTTCAGGCACTTGCGAGATGCCCAGCGACACAATGTGATGAGCGGGAACCCCGGTAATATTCTTGCCCTCAAACTCAATTTGCCCGTTTTTCGGCTTTATCAGTCCGGAAATCGTGCGCAGCGTTGTGCTTTTGCCGGCGCCGTTAGCGCCAATCAGCGTCACAATCTCCCCTTCCCGAACCTCGAGGCTGACGCCTTTGAGTGCATGTATGCCGCCATAATATACGTTTATGCTGTCAACTTTTAGCATCAGTGCACCTCCTCGCCGAGGTAGGCCTCGATGACCCGCGGGTTATTCTTGATTTCATAAGGCGTGCCGTGTGCGATAATACTGCCGTATTCCAGCACGTAAATGCGCTCGCAAACGCCCATAACCAAACTCATGTCATGCTCAATGAGCAGGATGGTGAGATTAAACTCTTTGCGGATCCAGCGGATCATTTCCATCAGTTGCTGGGTTTCCTGCGGGTTCATGCCGGCCGCCGGCTCATCCAGCAGCAAAAGGCGCGGCTGCGCCGCCAGAGCCCGGGCAATTTCCAGCCGCCGCTGTTCGCCATAAGGCAGATTTTTTGCTATTTCATCTTTTTTGTGATCCAGTTTGAAAATTTCCAGAAACCTGAGCGCTTTCTGCTCAATCTCGTATTCCTCGTTATGATAGCGGCCAAAACGGAGTATTGATTCTAATAAGCCGTATTTTACATGGAAGTGATAGGCGATTTTAACGTTATCCAGCACGGAAAGATCGGAAAACAAGCGTATGTTCTGGAAAGTACGCGCAATGCCACGCTGCGTTACCTGATATGGCTTCAGCCCGATCAGGCTTTTGCCGTCAAACTCGATTTCGCCCTCGGTTGGCTCATAAACGCCTGTCAGCAAGTTAAATACGGTGGTTTTGCCCGCGCCGTTAGGACCAATCAGCCCCACTAATTCTCCCTCGTGTATCTCTATGGAAAAATTGGAAACGGCCCGCAGTCCACCGAACACTTTTGCAAGCTTAGTCGCTTTAAGCAGCGCCACGCTGACCACCTCCCGTTACCCGGCTAAACATTTTCAGGCTCAATTCCTTGTTGCCGAACAGCCCCTGCGGACGATACAGCATCAGCACGATCAGCGCAATCGAATAGATAACCATTCGCCACTCGGGATAGCTGGCAAGCGCCGCCGAAATAAACGTCAGCAGAATCGCTCCGGTAATCGACCCGGAAATACTGCCGAGGCCCCCTAAAACCACCATGGTAAGAATGTCAAATGACCGCATAAAGGTAAACGACGCGGGATGAGCGATGTAGAAATAATGGGAGAACAGCGCCCCGGCCACGCCGGCAAAGGCCGCACCCAGGGTGAAAGCCAGCACTTTATACTTGGTGGTATCGACCCCCATGGCTTCAGCGGCAATCTCGTTTTCGCGCACTGAGATGCAGGCGCGGCCATGACTGGAGTTGATAAAATTCTTAATGACGAAGACGGTAAATACCATCAGCAGGAACACCCAGGTAAAATTGGTGTAGCGCGGAATGCCCATAAACCCGGAAGCGCCGCCGACATATGGAATGTTGAGAATGGTGATGCGAATAATTTCGCCCAGCCCCAGCGTGGCGATGGCAAGATAGTCGCCCTTGAGCCTAAGCGTGGGAAGCCCAATGATAAATCCCAGGACACCAGCGGCGACTGCGCCTGCGGCAATGGCCACAGGAAAGGGCAGCTGCAGCTTGACTGTCATAACCGCCGATAAATACGCGCCAACGGCCATAAATCCGGCGTGCCCGATTGAAAACTGGCCGGTAAAACCGTTGATGAGGTTTAAGCTGACCGCCAAAATAATATTAATGCAGATTAAGACAATATTAAGCTGCCAAAACGGGCCGATAACATCCAGCGTAATCAACCCTTGCACTGCGGCGTATATGACAAGGCAGGCAGCCAGGGATAGAAGATCGCGTTTGGTTAAATCTCGCATGGCTGTCACCTACACTTTCTCGCGAACATTTTTGCCCAAAAGCCCGGAAGGCCTAAAGAGCAGAATGACTATCAGTATAGCAAACGCCGCAGCATCCCGGAAGGTGGAAGAAATGAAGCCGCTGACCAGCGCTTCGATCACGCCGAGGATAATGCCGCCGAGCATCGCCCCGGGAATAATGCCGATACCGCCAAGCACGGCTGCGACAAATGCTTTAAGGCCGGGCATAATGCCCATCAGCGGGTCTATGGAATTGTAGTAAATGCCGACAAGCACACCGGCGGCGGCCGCTAAGCCGGAACCGATGGCAAACGTGATGGAGATGATGCGGTCAACGTCAATGCCCATCAGCCGCGCTGCGTCAGTATCGAAGGATACCGCCCGCATCGCCTTGCCGGTCTTAGTCCGGTGAACGATGTACGTCAACAGCACCATTAGGGCAATGGACACGGCTAATATAACAATCTGCTGATTATTGACGATAATGCCGCCAATATTGTACGTATGAGCAGGAAAAACCGCGGGGAAGGTTCTGGGCTGTGGCGTTACCAAGATCATGCCACCATACTCCAGCAGCAGCGAAACGCCGATTGCCGTGATCAGAACTGCGATCTTGGGCGCCTGCCGTAACGGCCTGTATGCCGCACGCTCAATAACGATGCCGACGACGGCAGCTACTGCCATGGCCATAATCAAAGCCGGCAGGAAAGGCATCTTAAACGTGGTAGTAGCAAAAAAGCCTACATACGCCCCCAACATATAAATGTCGCCATGCGCGAAATTTATCAGGCGGATGATGCCGTATACCATCGTATAGCCCAGCGCTATGAGCGCATATATACTGCCTAAAGAAACTCCGTTGATCAACTGCTGAATCAACTGATGCGTAAATTCCATGCGCTCTCCTCCCATCTTTTAAATTCCGGCTGCCGGCAAGTTGCCCGGCAGCCGGATTATCGTCACTACGGATTTACCTTTTCGCGGAATGTCTGCTTGCCGTCCTTCATCTCAATAATAACGGCGCTCTTAACCGGGTCATGAGTTGCATTCAGGGTAATCAGGCCGGAAACTGCCTGGAAGTCTTTGGTCTTTGCCAGTTCATCCTTGATTTTAACTGGATCGGCGCTGTTGGCGCGTTTGATGGCTTCAATCACCATCATGGTGGCGTCGTAAGCCAGCGCGGCAAAAGCGTCGGGAATTTGGTTGTACTCTTTTTTATACGCCTCGACAAAGGCTTTTACAGCTGGGCTGTTATCATCAGGCGAGTAGTGGTTGCTGAAGAATGTGTTGTTGAGCGCCTGAGTGCCGGCGATTTCCGGCAGTTTGGCCGAATCCCAGCCGTCGCCGCCCATAATCGGCATATTGAGCCCCAGTTCGCGGGCTTGTTTAACGATCATGCCCACTTCCTGATAATAGCCAGGCACAAACAGCACATCCGGATTTTGTGCTTTGATCTTAGTCAGAGTTGCTTTAAAATCGGTGTCTTTTTGCAGATAAGCTTCTTCCGCTACAATCTTGCCGCCACTTTTTACAAAGGTTTCCTTGAAGAATTGCCCCAAGCCCTTGGCATAGTCGCTGGAGTTGTCGATATATAAGGCCGCTGTCTTGGCTTTCAGCGTTTTGGCCGCGAAATTAGCCATTACCGAACCCTGGAAAGGATCAATGAACGCGGCGCGGAACAGGAAGTCCCTTACCTTGCCTGTTGCCGGGTCAACCGTAACCTTCGGGTTGGATGCCGTCGGGCTGATGGCCAGCACTTTGTTGTCCTGGTTGACCTGAGCGCCGGCAATCACGCTGGAAGATGCGATCGGCGCGATTACGGCCACCACTTTATCCTGGGTAATAAGCTTTTGCATGGCGTTAGCCGCTTCCGCCGCTTCGCTCTTGTTGTCCGCTACCGTAAGCGTGAGTTGTTTGCCCAGTACGCCGCCTTTGGCGTTGACTTCTTTAATCGCCAGTTTGGCGCCGTTGGCCGCAGATGCGCCAAACGTCGCGTTGCCGCCTGTCATCTCCAGGTTAGCACCCAGTTTGATCACATCGGCTTTTGGCTGGCCACCGCCGCAGCCGGCGGCCAGGGCCGCTATCAGCATAATAACCAGTGCTTGTGACAGAATCTTTCTCAACATGTTGTCTCTCCTCCACCAACAGAGTATATTGCACCTTGTACTTGCCGTATGCCACAACTACGCACCAGGCAGTTATCATGCCTTAAAGATAAAAAGACTGATCAGACACGTGCCTGTACCAGTCCCATACACGTAGGCCGTAACAACAGCGCCACCCTGTGCGCACACGGAAAATATTTGTGCTTCCTACAGTGTATATTATAGTGACAATGTATCAACATGTCAATGTTTCTGGGGAGGATATTTTGTATTGTTGTGCGCGTGGAAAGTACATGCGCAAACACAATTTGTTACCTGTCGTCTTGGTTCCAGAACAAAAGGGATAAGACTAGCGCCTTATCCCCCTGCACTGCATTGTACTAATTAGGGATTAACTTTTTCTTTGAAGGTTTGCTTGCCATCTTTCATTTCGATTACAACTGCGCTTTTCACAGGGTTATGATTGGCATCAAGCGAAACCACGCCGGTTACGACTTGCAGGTTTTTGGTCTGCGCCAGAGCGTCCTTGATCTTGCCGGGTTCAGCGCTGTTTGCGCGCTTGATCGCGTCAACAAGCATCAGTGCCGCATCATAGCCGAGCGCTGCCAGAGCATCAGGCACCTGGCCGTATTCTTTCTTATATGCTTCGACAAATTTGGTTACGCGGGGATCTTTGTCTTCCGGCGAATAGTGATTGCTGAAATAGCCGTTGTTCAGCGCTGCCGCGCCGGCAATCTCAACAAGTTTCGGCGAATCCCAGCCATCGCCGCCCAGCAGCGGAACCGTAATGCCTAATTCACGGGCTTGCTTGACGATTTTGCCAACTTCTTCATAATAACCGGGGATAAAGATAACATCCGGATTGGTCGCCTTAATCTTGGTCAGCGTAGCTTTAAAATCCTGGTCTTTCTGGAGAAACGCTTCTTTAGCTACTATCTTGCCGCCGTTTTTAACAAATGCTTCTTCGAAAAACTGAGCCAAACCCTTAGAATAATCGGAGCTATTATCAATATAGACGGCTGCAGTTTTCGCTTTAAGGCTGTTAGTAGCAAAATTGGCCATTACCGTGCCCTGGAAGGGATCAATGAAACAGATGCGGTACGCATATTCTTTAACCTTGCCGCCATCGACAGTAACCTTCGGATTGGTCGAACTCGTGCTGATGAACGGGATCTTGTTGTCATGCGCCACCTGCGAGGCCGCCAGGGTATTCGAGCTGGCTACGGCGCCAAGCACGGCCACCACTTTGTCCTGGGTAATCAGCTTGGTAATCGCATTAGTGGATTCAGAAGGCTCCGACTTATTGTCAGCCGCAATAAACGTGAGCTGTTTGCCGAGAACGCCGCCGGCTGCGTTGATTTCTTTAAAAGCCAGCTTGATGCCGTTTGCCGTTGACTGGCCGAAAGTCGCAATGCCGCCTGTTAACTCAAGATTGCCGCCTACTTTGATATCCTTCGATTCCGTTTGTCCGCCGCAGCCGGCAACCAGCCCGGTAAGCATGGTCAGCGCTACTGCCAGCCCTAAGAATGTTCTCCATTTTTTAGACACGTTGTTTCCCCCTATCCCCTTTTCGTTTAAAAACAAAGCCTTTCGACAAACCGCCTGCGCCGACCGGTTACGTCCCTCACGCAAGTATGTTTGTCTATGGATATAATTATAAGTACGCGTTCACTCTGCGTCAATAGTGTTAATTTGTAATTTTGTGCTGCCCGTGTTTGTATTCAAAGTACACCCGTTGCCGCCGGCGCGCGTGGCCGTGTGCGCTTGTTACCGGCTGATGGATTTTGCACGAATATTGTATATGTACCACGGCATTTAGCAGATAGCGCTCTGTTTTATTTTCGGATACGGCGGCTTTCGGCTGTGAAACCACCGGCATAACACTGCACGCCAATACAGCAAAAAAACTCCCCAACGCATAAAGACATGCGCCAGGGAGCGGTGGAGCTAGGAAATGCCGGCCATAGTATACATCGGAATAGGCTTGGCGTTGGCGTGCATGGCCCAGACGCCGCACGGGCACACTCCCGCGCAGATGCCGCAGCCAATACAGCGATTGTCATCCGAGACATAGGCGAACGTTCCGTCAGGCTTGACGATTCTGGTTATAGCGTTTTCCGGACAAGATTTCATGCACATATGACAATCCCGGCAGGAACCGCAACTTATGCAGCGCTGATAATCTTCGCCCGCCGCCGGGATTTCCGTCTCGCTTAAGCGCTTGAAATAAGCCTTGGATATTCTTGTCAGCGCTATCTTGTTCTTCGCCTCCGCCGCAAACGTTTCGCCTTTCAGATAGGCGTCAACAGCCAGCGCGGCTTCGCGTCCGGTTCCGATAGCGTCGACCAGGCGGCCGGGACGGATGGTATCGCCGGCGGTAAATACCCCGTCAGCAATCCGATACGCATGATCCGGCTTTAGGAGGCCCTTTTCGAGGGGCGCTCCTTCCGGCAAAAAGCTTAAGTCAGGTGTTTCGCCGACGGTAATGATAACGGTATCGGCGGGTATCAAATCCCCTGTTGCCGTTACAACGCCCTGTTCGGTAATTTCTTTGGCAATTACCGGCCACATCAGCACACCGCCCATCGCTTCGACATGGGCAATTTCCTTGGGGAAGGCGGCGGGCTGCTGCACGTCGATTAAGACAACCTGCTCAGCCCCCAGCTGATAGGCCCCTACGGCGGCGTCCATACCCGAGTTGCCGCAGCCGATGACGACAACGCGCCGGCCGACTTGGGGCCGCTCACCGCGGTTGATTGCCTTGAGGAAGTCCAACCCTTTCACAATGCGTTCATGGCCGGGCCAGGGAAACACGCGGGGCACATGCGCGCCGGTCGCTACTACGACCGCATCATAACCTGCTTTTATTTGGGCGAACATTTCCCGATCCACTTTAACGCCGGTCTGAAAAGCAACCCCGATGTCGCGTATGCGGTTTATTTCGGCAAGCAGCACTTCGCGCGGCAGCCGCGAGCGGGGAATTGCTTGTTCCAACTTACCGCCCACAACATCATCCGCTTCATAAACAGTGACTTGATGACCCTTGCGCGCCAGCTGCCAGGCGGCTGTTAATCCGGCCGGGCCTCCGCCGATCACCGCTACTTTTTTGCCGGTATTTGCCGCCGGCGTGGGAGCCGGTATGCCGGCCGAATAAGCGCCTAGGGCATTGATCTGCGCCGGATAGTCAATTTCGCCGCGCGTGCAGCTTTCCATGCAGGGATTGGGACAAACCGCGCCGCAAACCGAGCCGGGAAACGGCGTATAGTCAAGCACCAGGCGGTATGCTTCTTCAATTTTTCCTTCCCGCAGCAGGTTAAAACGCTGCTGTGTCGGAATGGATGCCGTGCAGTTAAATTCGCAGGGCGCATTGTACCGGGCATTCTCCCATACCGGAATACGCTGCCGGTACAGCCCTTTGGCCACCAGCCCCATGACGGCATAATCATCCTGGCAGACATCGCTGAATATGCCGCCCTGCACCCATTCGCGCAGGCGAAAAGACCGGATATCGGCGCTTAGTTTTTTCGGGCGTTCATCATAGGTAAGCGGCAGCACTTTGCGCCACTCTTCCCACCTAGTAAGCGTTTCTCCGAGGTCCGCACGCCCGATTTCGTTGAGAAACTGCGGCATATTGGCCGCAAGCCACGCTATATCGCTGTCGCAAAGCGGCATGATTTTGACGTCTTTGGCGGATATGCCCTGAATAGGGCCGCGCACATACAGCTTGCCGCCTACCATACCCACACAGGAACGGTCGCCCAAAACGGAATCGAACTGTTCGCTGTCATAGCCGCAAACAACGGCAATGCCGCCGCCCATAAACTCAAAGGAAAAGCTGCCGGTATTTTTCAATATCCACAGTTCAGGCGGTTCATACAGCGGGTCGTGCTTCATCAGCGACCCTGAGCGCGTGCCGGCGCGGCCGCCGATATAGATCTTGCCGGAAGCGGCGCAATGTCCCGCCGTGTCGCCGCCGTCGCCGCGCACGATAATCTTGCCGCCGGCGTTAAGCCAACCTACGTCCGCCGGCGCCGGGCCTTCCACAATAATTTCCGTGCCTTCCAGGCACATAGAGCCGACCCGTTGGCCGGGGTTTGTGATGATAAATTTGAGCGGCTTGCC
Source organism: Negativicutes bacterium (assembly GCA_026417995.1). Lineage (GTDB taxonomy): Bacteria > Bacillota > Negativicutes > Sporomusales > JAOACF01 > JAOACF01. The sequence goes on along the minus strand of JAOACF010000003.1, from coordinate 38,884 downwards.
TTCCGGATGCCACAGCGGCCCGCCGATATCGTGCTGTCCGGAGGCTTCTATCTCATATTCGGTTTCGCCGGCGGCGAGCGCCGCATTGATCGCCTGCAGCAGCTCCTGCGTCGACATGCGCTCGTTGCCGTTTAAAGTGCTGATCTTAAACATTCGCTCGCCCTCCTAACATGCGTACTGAATTGCCAGTTTGTCGGCAACTGCCTTATCGGTGGTAACCAGCGCGTCCGAGCGGCCGACAGGCAGAGAGCTGTTGCCGATGGGCGCCATGAGTTTCTTCAGTTCCTGGTCGAAAGCTACCATATAGTCGACGATTGCCTGCGCTCCTTTGTCAATATCCAGGCGTTTAACCAGGCGGGGATCCTGAGTGCAAATTCCGGTGGGGCACAAACCGGTGTTGCAAGCATTGCAGCGGCCCCGCTCATTGCCCACGCACCCGAGCAGTTGGATCAGGATTTTGCCGATAAACACGCCGTTGGCGCCCAGGCAGATCAATTTGAAGGCATCGGCGGCGGCATTGCCTGTCATGCCGATACCGCCACCCGCCCATAGCGGGATTTGCCCCTGACGGCCTTGCTTGACGGCGGCTAAATAGCATTCGCGCACTTTAGAAACCACCGGATGCCCGGTGTGGTCAAGCGAAACTTCGTTCGCTGCGCCTGTGCCTCCCTGCAGGCCGTCGATAAAGAAGCCGCCGCAGATATAGTACGGGTCCCGCAGAAGATTATTGTAAACCGAAACCGACGTTGCCGACGCCGCACACTTGATGGCGACAGGCACCCGGAATTTGAAAGCGGCGTTGAGCGACATATGCATTTTTTGCACTGATTCCTCAATCGAATACAGCCCTTGATGGTTGGGCGGCGACAATAGGTCGGCTTTAGGCACGCCGCGAATTGCTTGTATGTGCTCGGCGACTTTCGCCGCCGGCAAAAGACCGCCGTCGCCTGGTTTTGCGCCCTGGCCGATCTTGATGAGTATGCCGGCAGGATCTGTTACCATGTGCGGCATGGCTTTAATGATCCGGTTCCAGCCGAAATGGCCGGAAGCAATTTGGATGATCATATATTTCAGGTATTCCGACTTAAGCAGTTTGACCGGCATGCCGCCTTCCCCCGAAGACATACGCACCGGTATATTGCATTTCTCATTCAAATACGCCGTGGCCAGGGCGATTGCTTCCCAAGCCCGCGTGGATAAAGCGCCGACCGACATATCGCTGAAAATCAGGGGGTAAATCCAATGCACCGGCGGCGTTTTCGCCGTCAGTTCCAGATTGTCGCCATTTACGGTGAAGGGAAGCTCGCCCGGCAGCAATACCCGGCCAAACGGGGCCAAAACATCAAAAGTATGGCGTTCCGAATCCAGCGAAGGGTCAGTCATTTGCGAAATGCGGCCAACAATAACCTTGTCTAAAACCCGGTCGGCCATGATATTGTTGCGGCCGCCGCGCTTGATGGCGACACCGCCTGCCCGGGTCAGCAGGTTAACGCGGTTATCTTCATTGCGCACCGGCCTGATGGCCTTGTTGGGGCATACTTTCTCGCACATGCCGCAGCCTACGCAAATATGCGCCGTGCCGGAACGCTGCCGAATTACCGGTACGGCGCTGTGCCGCTGCGCCGGTTCGGGCTGATGGCCGGTCGATATGGTTACAGACCTCCGCTCCATGGCCGCCTCGATTGCTGTGAACGTACAGGCCGCCACACAACTGCCGCACATGGTGCAGCGCTCATCACGCCAGTCAATTTTCCACGGCAAGTCATTGACACTTACGTCTTGCGTCCTTACTGTTTCCATCGCTGCACCTCCAGTTCCGGCGTTACTACCACAATTTCGCGCTCACCCGGGTAAACATCCAGTTCCTTGTTGCGGTGCGGCAAGATGGTATTAAGGCCGCACACTTCCGAAGAGATTGCCATCGTTTCGCCGTCGCCGCCGACGATTACCGGGCGCAATTTTTTCGAATCGCAGCAGGTCATCATGCTGCTGTCCGGCAGCATGGCAATAATGGTATTGGGCCCGTTGATCTCCAGGTGGCCCAATGTTTGGCGGATGAGCGTCAGGACGTCACGGTCCGGGCGTTTTTCAATTTCGGCAAAAGGCAGCGGTGTAATCACGTGCTTGTAATACTTGATCGGCCACTTCAAAGTCCTGAGCACATAGTGCAAGGAATAGAGAAAGTTCTGCGAATCGGATTCAAAGCCAATATAGCCTTTGTTCAGCGAACGCTGATACTCTTTGTTCTTGGTGTAAAACGTGTTTTCACCGTTGGCACACAGCGTGTAGCCCTGGATAAAGAACGGATGCGCCGCATAGCGGACAATTTCATAGTTCGTGTTCTGACGGCACTGCACAACAATATTTTTGGCGATCATATCGCCGGTCTCGTCCCATAGGCGAAAGTATACCGCAATATCGCGCGGGTCGCCGATTTCTTTTAAGGTCAGGACGTCAGGCCAGAAGGAATAGACATAGCCTTGTTCATCTTTTTCCAGCAGCGCCCGGACAGCCAGGCGGGTATCAAGCAAAAGGTCTTCCTTCGCCGCCGGGGACGCTTTCCGATAGTGCTCCGGATAATCATAAGCCCGGTAAATATAGTGGGGCATTGCTTTAATATCCAGACCCGCGACTTTATTAACCGGCGGAACCCATTCAAATATCTGGATAAACCCGCGCGTTTCCATATAGTTTTCTACCAGATTTGCCCCTTTTTGCGTACATGCCAGCGACATGAGCGGCTTATCTTTATACTTGCCAAACACGCCGCCGAGATCTTGAATCACCATGGCAAAGCCCGAATTATCGTGGCCTTCCTGCTGCGGGATCATCAACCGCAGCGCCTGAGCCGGATGCAAATACTGCTTGCTTTTAAGCGCGCCGATCCTGCACAAAATTCTCACCTCTCCACCATAATAAAATAAAATAAAAAGACCTCTGGCGGAAAATACCGGATATCTCCGGGACCTTCCGCCAGGGTCTTTTATCCCCACGGTGTAGCGCATAACGCCAGTGCCGCTCGGTCGCAGCCATGACCGGCGTGTCGCTGGCATGAACGACGTTGGTCATGCGGAACCCTAGGCACACTCCCCTAAAACAAATGTTCTTCTGTTAAACACTTCTAGATTACAATGTTCTTGATAATCCTAATTATAAAAACGAAAACTTATGCTGTCAATATGCATACAGAAAGATAGTTTATTCTGACAAATCCCTTATTTTCGGCCCAGGCCTTCGTATGTCGCCGTCTCTTACTGTATATTTATTCACATCCATATACTCAAGCACCGGCAAAGCAAATTTGCGGGTGGTGTTAAGCATATCACGCAGTTCCGCCACGGTAATGCCTGGATGACTCCGGAAATGACGTTGTATAAGCTCCACAATGTTTTGAATTGTTTTTCTGTATACATGAATTTCTCCCAGGCGAATGATTACCTTTTCCTTGACTAGCGCCCCCCAAACTTTTTGGGCGTTAGCCGGCGACAAGCCCAGCTTTTCTGCCAGCAGCGCCGGACTGACATCAATCAGGCCGCTGCCCGCGAGCGCGCGTTCCACTTCGCCCGTTATATCGCGCTGCCAGTCCTGATGCTTGCCGGCATGAGCGGGTAGCGCCACCTCCGCTCCCTGGGCAGTGATCTGGTTATCCTGGATAAAATGCTGCAGCAGCACTTCAAACACTTTGTCCTCAATGCCCAGCTTTTGCCTCAGCTCCTCTTTCGGCGCGCCGAACCGACTGGGATTAAGACGGTGGTAACTGTCAAGCATGCTAAACAGATGGCTGCCCAGCGTCGTCAGCAGCACTTTTGTCAGATAAAACCGTTCCAGTTTGATCACTTGCCCGTCGGCAACAAGCCCGGCAATGCCGCTTTCCAGAATGTCATCAGGCAAATAGCCTGCCTCCTGCCTGATTTCATCCGCCGTCACCGGCCGCTTTTGCCAGGATAGAATGGCGGCCGCCGCCGCACGCCCGTCAGCTTTGTCCAGCGCGGCGGCAAGCGGCAGGCGATTTGGATATTCCCGCCCTTGTCCCAGGACCGCCCCCAGCATCACCACTCCTCCCAGCAAGTGCTGCGGCGAATACAATCGCAAAATTCCCTTATCGCCCGCACCTGCGCCTATAGGCTCCTCCAGCGCCAGTCGGTATTGCCCTGCCGGACTGCGCTGCGGTTTGTAAATTCTACCGATAAATTCCCCTGTCCCCAAATGCAGGCGCCCCCGGACGTTCTCCATCTTTTGCCGCCACTCGACCGCAACATCCCAGACCCTGGCAACCTGCCCGCGTCCGGCTGCGGTCAGGGCCATGCCGCGCCCCATTTCTTCCTTGTCAACGCCGCTCAAGTTGAAAGCAGCACGCTGCCCGGCGTAAATCACATCTACTTTGCGGCCGTGCGTTTCCAGGCCGCGCACTTTGACCGGCTTGCCGGACGGGAGGAGCGTCAGCGTATCGCCGACTTTGGCTTGGCCGCTGAGAACCGAGCCGGTCACAACCGCACCGTGGCCTTTAACCGAAAATACCCGGTCAAGCCACATGCGAAAAGGCGCCCTGGCGTCGCGCGGTGAAATTTGGCGGGCAGTGGCGGCGAGAACATTTCTCAGCTCTGGCAAGCCTGCGCCGGTAATTGCCGAAACATAACAAACCGGCGCGTTCGCCAAAAATGTATCCCGCAGAACATCCGCCGCTTCTTCCCTGACAAGAGCCAGCCATTCCTGATCAACCTTGTCAATTTTGTTGATAACCACCACGCCGTGCTTGACGCCATAAAGCTGCAGCATGGCTAAATGTTCACGCGTCTGCGGCATGACACCTTCATCGGCGGCGATTGTCAACAAGGCAAGATCAATGCCGCCGGTGCCGGCGAGCATATTTTTCAGAAACCGTTCATGTCCCGGCACATCGACAATACCGGCGGCAATGTCCTCTGACAGACTGAGCGAGGCAAAACCAAGATCAATGGATATGCCCCGTTCTTTTTCCTCTTTAAGCCTGTCGGTGTCTGTGCCGGTCAGCGCCTTGATCAGGGCCGATTTTCCATGATCCACATGTCCGGCGGTGCCGATAATAATATACTTCACATGCTTTCCCCTTTCGCTATTTCTGCGCAGGCCAGGCCAATCTCCGCAAAGTCTTCCTCCCGCAGGCAGCGGACATCAAACAACAGCCGGTTATCCTGTATTCTGGCAATCACCGGAACATCCCGCTTGCGCAGCATTATCTCCGCGGCCGCGGCCGACACCGTCCGCGGCGACACACTGACGCCATAGCCAGCCAGATTGACGGCCGGCAGCGAGCCGCCGCCGGCAGGGGAGGCCGTAGGCGTAACCCGAACGGACCAATCCGGCGCCTGTTCCTTTAGTATGGCGGCAAGCCTTGCCGCACTGGTTTTAAGAACTTCCGGGTCAGCTCTTAGCATGCGCTGCACCGGGATATCACATACTGGGTTGCCCCAGGCATAGTCTATAAGCGTCCCTTCCAGCGAGGCGAGCGAAAGCTTATCAATACGGAAGGCCCTAAGCAGCGGATGTTTTTTCATTTTATCAATGTAAACCTTTTTACCGGCGATAATCCCGGCCTGCCCCGCGCCGAACAGCTTATCGCCGCTAAAGGTTACGATGCTGAAACCAGCCGCCACCCGTTCCGCAACCGAAGGTTCGCGCCAGTCTCCCGCCTCTACTGGCAACAACGTGCCGCTGCCCAGGTCTTCAATCACCGGCAGACCGAACTCCTCGCCTAGGGCAACCAGTTCGGCGGCGTCCGGCTGGGCGGTAAAACCAACGATCCGGTAATTGCTGGTATGCACCTTCAGCAGCGCTGCCGTGTCCGGCGTAATGGCTGCCCGGTAGTCGGCAATATGTGTTTTATTGGTTGTTCCCACTTCCACCAGGCGGGCGCCGCTTTGGCTTATTACGTCGGGAATGCGAAAGCTGCCGCCTACTTCTACCAGTTCGCCCCGGCTGACAATTACTTCGCGCCCCGCGCCGACGGCCGAAACCGCCAGGACAACCGCCGCCGCATTGTTGTTTACCGCAAGCGCGTCTTCCGCGCCGGTCAAACGGCAAATGAGCTCGCGTATGTGCGAGTAACGGCTGCCTCTCTCCCCTGTTACCAGATCATATTCCAGCGTGCTGTATCCGTTCATGACTTCGACTACCGACGCCTGGGCGCGCGCGCTTAAAGGAGCGCGGCCGAGGTTGGTATGCAGCACGACGCCGGTAGCATTGATCACTCGCCGCAGCGTTGGCCGCAGCATCACTGCCAGCTTGCGCCTGGCCGCATCCAATATTCCCTTAATGGATACATCCCTATCGCCGCCGCTCATAATTGCCTTGCGTGCTTCGTCCACCGCCGCGCGCAAGGCCTCAGTGACCGCTTTGCGCTCCAATCCGGCGAAACCATCATCGCCGGCAGCGGCCTGAAGCAGTTTGTCAATCGCCGGAATTTCTCGCAGTGCTGCCTTAAACTCTGCCATACAGATCCTCCATCATTCCATACCGATATCGCATTGATTGTCAGTCTTATTTATATAATTCCCATCAGCCCGCCGTATCTCCTGTCAGCAATGAATAGTTCCCGGCTAATTTGCGCATAATGGTAATAATATCTAATCAAGCTAACTACTAGCGCCAAATTAGGGGTGACGCATGCTAAGCAAATTATTTTCCCTTGAGTCCGCGCAGCCGCAAGAAGCGAAAATTAATACCGCTCATCCCCAGGCGACGCAGGAAATTGCGCTTACCTTCCGCAGGCATGCTTTAGAGGCCAAAGCATACGGCCGGGAAATCATTATCCTGTGTATCGGCACGGACCGCTCTACAGGCGATTCGCTTGGTCCGCTCACAGGCACAAAACTGCAAACACTGGTTGCATATCCGCATATCTTAGGCACTCTGGACGATCCGGTGCACGCCACCAATCTTCCGGCTACACTTGACCGCATCCGCGAAAATTATCATAATCCGTTCATTGTTGCCGTGGATGCCTGCCTGGGACGAATGGAAAATATCGGCTATGTTTCCATCGGGCGCGGGTCGTTAAAGCCCGGCGCCGCAGTTAACAAAGATCTGCCGCCTGTCGGCGATATCTATATTACCGGAATCGTCAATGTCGGCGGCTTCATGGAACATCTCGTTTTACAAAGCACGCGCCTCAATCTGGTAATGCGCATGGCGGAAACCATCGCGCAAGGCCTTTCCTACTGCTTAAGGCTACATTAAGCGGAATTTTAAAAACCCGCGGACGCGGGCCGCACAGCCTTATGACAACACTTGAGCGGAGCAGAACGTTATGTAAAGCGGAGGTTACGCGGCACCATTAAGCGCGCATGACGATCGCCGAAGCCGGAAAACTTATGCTATCCTATATTTAAAAAGTCAGAACCTAGCTTACCGGTTCTGACTTTCATTTTTATATATTTTTATATGCGGTTTAACTCTTGCAAAATTTCATCCGATGTTTTGCCTGCTGCATTGATTACCGGAACTTCGGCGGCAACATCCTGAATATTCATCAGATTTGCATCTGCGCCGCTGATGACAATGGCGTCAACTTCGGCAAGATCGGCCTCATCGATCGCTACCACGTCGTATCCTTGTGCCTCCAATAAATCTACGATATTAGACAAGTTTTTTTCCACCGCTACCAGACCATACATGATCAGTCACCTCCGGGTTTTAGTATTGCAGTTTTTTCTTTTGTCTATGCAGGCCTAGCTTAACGACAGGTCCTGCACATTACGTTCGTTCAGGCGGAAAGCCAGCTTAGCGGCCACTTCCTCAGGCGTCAGTCCGGCTGCGTTAATCATGACGGTATAAAGCTCCTTGCAGGAACTAATGCCCGGTTCCGCACAGCCACTTTCCGGACCGGTATAAATGACTGCCTCGACAGCGCCCGGGGCTTCCGACATATCGACTACGGTATAGCCTGCCTTTTCCAAGTGCGCCTTAATCTCGTCCAGACCTGTTTCAACCGAAATTACGCCGAATATAAAAAGCACCTCCTGCAGCTAGATGAATCTAGTTTGCGCAGAGGTGCTTATTCTTACTATAAATCTTTACGACTTTAGCGTGGCTGCCGCCTTGTCAGCTTCTTTCGGCACGGGGCCCGCGCTTTCGCGGCGCATTTCGCATGCGCCCTTAAATGTGGCGCCTTCACCGATAATCAGCGTGCCAACTTTGATATCGCCATACAGTTTGGCTGTTGGGAGCAGTTCCAGTTTTTCCGCAATATCCATGTTGCCGTTGACAATACCGGCGATTGTGGCGTTGCGGGCTTTAACTTGGACTTTGAGGTTGCCGGCCTCACCCACAATAATATCGCCCGTTGTTGCGACTTCGCCTTCAAAATGACCGTCTAACCGAATTGTCCCGGAGGAAGTTAAGGACCCTTTAAGCTGTGTATCTTTGCCGATAATTGTTTCGATTTGTTCACCAAAAGACGCGGTAACCTTTTTGCCGCCAAACATCGTTTCCTCTCCCCTCAGCGATTACAGAAAATTAGCCGGGTTGACCGCCGTGCCGTTCACCCGCACTTCGTAATGAAGATGCGTGCCGGTGCTGGCACCGGTACTTCCCATATAAGCGATTACGTCGCCTTTCTTTACATATTGTCCCGGTCTTACTAGATTTTCGGCATTATGGGCGTAGACAGTTTCAATGCCATTGCCATGGTCAATGCGGATCATTTGGCCGTATCCGCCATACCAGCCGCTGAATACAACCTCTCCGGCCGCGGTAGCTGCAATCGGCGTGCCATAATCATTGGCAATATCAATACCGGGATGCCAGTCGCTTCCCCAGCCCCAAGGTGAGCTGCGCCAGCCAAAACGGGAGGTGACTTCGCCGCTTGCCGGCCATATTGAGGGTGTAGCCGCCAGCCTTGCGTTGCGTTCCGACAATGCATCCCGCAGATTCTTAAGGCTTTGCTCGCGCGCCTTGGCGTTTGCCTGTAAATCATTCACCAAAGCAAGCAATTCGTCAACTTTGGGCGGCGCTGTAGGCCCTCCCTGTCCGCCCGATGCATTGCTGCCGGGCCGCGCGCTGCCTGACCGGGATACGCCGGTTTCTTCATTATTCAGCATGCGTCGAACTTCCGCGTCAAGCTTATTGAGACGGGCCATGTCCTCTTGCAGGACGCTTGTTGCCTTCGCCAGCTGCTCAATCTGTTTGACCTGGAAATTGTTAACCTGCCGCAGCTTCTCCAGTTCCGCCTTCTCGGCGTTAGCTGTATGCACCGTATGCCGGTAGTTGATAAACATGCCGCCTAAAATCAGCGCCGCTACTGACAGGATGCCAACGCCGCATTTGATGGCGCTGATCGGGATGCGTATACTCCTCACAGATTGCCCGTGATGGGGTACGACCATAATTGTATACTCGCGTTTGTCCGGTTTTTTTTCCGGTATTGGCAGTGTTGATGCCACACCTTCACCTTCCTTTCGCCACGAAACTGCTCAAGAAAGCTCCTACAGAATATACAACGTAGTTTTTGAGCTTGGTCTTATTTTTATTCGGCATTTGGCATTAATATCCTGCCTACGGTTTAGAACATTTTTCCTGTGCTTTCGACAAGGCTTGTCTTTCCTCTTCGGTCAGAAAGTAGGCGGACTGGCCCGCAACGATCGGTTTTGCATAGGTGCGGGATTCGCTGCGCCCGAAAATGCTGGAAACGACCACGCCGTTATTTTGTGCGTCCAGCATGGCCACGGCAAAACTGAGGTCGCTGCCGGTATCATCGAAAGCGTTGAAACGCACGATACCCACCCGCTGGATGCAAGTCGCGCTTATGGCCGCCAGCCGCTGCTGCTCTTTCGCCAATGCATCCACTTTTTTCAGGGCATGCCTGACATCTTCAATGTGGGTAAGCAGCAAATCTTCCAGGTTTCGCCCATCCATCCCCTGCATCATAGTACGGTAACGCTTATTCAAGCGGTTTAATTTCAGATTAATATTGATAAACACGATTAGTGCCAGAAGAATCATAGCGGTCATAGCCAGCAATATATACTGGAGATTGCCCATAATGATCGCATTGGCTTGCGTTAGTAAGTCCACAGTTTATACATCCTTCCTACACTAAGCTTACTATATATGTGATGACTGCTGCCGCAGGTATTGCCGGCAGTAGATTGGCGACTTTAATTGTTTTAATTTCCAGCATCATCATGCCAATTCCCATGATCAGCAAGCCGCCCACCGCAGTCAGTTCCTTTACTGCCGCCTCTGAAAGCAGCGTACTGAAAAATCCCGCCAGGAGCGTAATGGTTCCCTGGTAGACAAGAACCGCCACACTGGATATGCCCACGCCGATACCCAAACTGGAAGTCAGGACTACCGAAACAATCGCATCTAGCAGCGATTTGGCATACAGCGTGCTGGTATCTCCGGTGAGGCCATCCTGAATGGATCCCACTACCGCCATGGCGCCGATACAGAACATCAGACTTGCCGTCATAAAGCCTTCTGCCACTTTGCCGTGGTTGCCGCCAAGCTTGTCCGCAATATTTTCGCTGAAACGCTTCAGAGCCCGGTCAATATCCAGCGCTTCTCCGGCAAGGGCGCCTACCGACATACTGATGATTACCACCAATATATTCTGCGTCTTTACGGCCATTTGTAAACCTATCAAAAAAACAGCCAGCCCCAACCCTTGCATCAGGGTCTGCTGATAACGCGCCGGAATACCCCGGCGGAGAATCAACCCCACGCCGCAGCCCGCGATCACGGCGGCGGCATTCATTATCGTTCCCTTCATGTGCTCACCCCCTCCCGGGCAAGAGCGCGCACTGCCTTGAGCGCCGCCGCAATCTCCGCTTCGGTTGTAAACCAGCCCGGACTTAACCGCACCGCGCCTGTCGCCGTTGTTCCCAGCGTTTGATGGGCCCAAGGCGCGCAGTGCAGTCCGCCCCGGCTGATAATCCCGTACTCCTCGTCCAACCGGTAACTGAGCAGCGAGCTATCCATATTGCCCAGCGTAAAAGCGACTACCGCCGTGCGTAAATTGGGGTCAGTCGGCCCCAATACCGACACGCCCGGAATTTCGGCCAGCCCCTGAAAAAGCATCCCGGCAAGCCGCCTTTCCCAGGCGCAAATCGCTTCTATACCCGTAGCCAGAATAAACCGCACGCCGGCCGCCAAGCCGGCGATTCCCGGCGTATTTGCCGTGCCGCTTTCCAGGCAATCCGGCAAAAAATCCGGCTGCCGGTCGCTTTCCGACAAACTGCCGGTACCGCCAAAGCGAAGCGGTTTTATGTTAAGGCCCGGTCTTACATAAAGCCCGCCGGTGCCTTGCGGCCCCAGAAGGCCTTTATGCCCGCTGAACGCCAAGACATCGATTGCCATGCTTGCCACGTCGATAGGCTCTATCCCGGCTGTTTGCGCGGCATCGACAATCATAACCGCACCGTGCCGCCGCGCTAATTCTCCGGCAGCCTGCACCGGCATCAGCGTACCGGTAACATTGGAGGCATGAGTCATGACAACTGCTTTGGCGCCAGCGGCTAGCAAGCGCTCCATGTCTGCCAGATCGACCCTGCCGTCCCTGCCGCATTTTGCCACCCGCACGACAACGCCTTGCTTTTCCAGCGCGCGGAGCGGCCTGGCCACCGCATTGTGCTCCATCGCCGTGGTAACCACGGTATCGCCGGCAGACAGCAGACCAAATAACGCGGTATTGATTGCGTCAGTGGCATTGTGCATAAAACTTATTCGGTTGGGGTCTTGAATGCCAAATAATTGCGCCAGCAGTTCCCGTGCCTCATATAGTATATACCCGGCCGCGCGCGCCTTGCTGTGCCCTCCTCGGCCGGGGCTTGCGCCCAGGTGCCGCATGTACTGCTCGACCGCCTGATAAACACTTTCGGGTTTGGGCCAGGTCGTTGCCGCGTTATCAAGATAAATCACGTTCGTATTCCCCGTCTCCTAGGTGAGTATCTCTGGTGCTACCAATTATTTATCTGCATTGCCTCTTCCGGACATTTCCGGACCGGCCTACTCCTCAAGCGCCATGCGGGCCAGCGGAAATGGTGCCAGGGCGCGGTGCAAAATGCCGTGCACATGCGCGATTAAAACACCGTAATTCACGATTGGCACCCCTTGCTCCCGCGCTACCGATAACCGATGCAGCATCTCCCGCCGGTTAAGCATGCATGCGCCGCAGTGCACAATGAGCTTATACGGTGTCAGATCCTGGGGAAAGCTGCCGCCGGAAACCCAATCGAATTGCAAATCGCCGCCCACTTGTTGCCGCAGCCAGCGGGGTATTTTTACCTGCCCAATATCATCTGCCTGCCGGTGATGGGTGCATCCCTCGGCAATCAGCACCCTGTCGCCGGGTTTAAGGCTGCTGATAGCTTTCGCGCCGGCGGCAAGCGTGGGCAAATCCGCTTTGTGCCGCGCCATCAGGATCGAAAATGACGTTAACTGCACCTCAGGCGGCGTATCGGCCGCCACTTTAAGAAACTCCTGCGAGTCAGTGACCACGATACGGGGCGGCTGGTTTAGGTTCGCCAAAACCGCCCGCAGCTCCCGCTCTTTGGTTACCACGCAGTAAGCGTCATGATCTAGTATATCGCGAATGGTCTGGACTTGCGGCAGTATCAGCCGCCCTTTGGGTGCGGCCAAATCGATTGGGACCACCAGCACGACGGTGTCGCCGGGCAGCAGCAAATCGCCGATTATCGGCGGTCCCTCCCAGTCATCAGGCGCATTCCGGATAATTAAGCGCTTTAATTCTTCGATTCCCGCGCCTGTTTTGGCGCTTACTGGCAGCAACTGCACTCCCAGTTCTGCCGCCCATTCGGACATTTTTTCCTTTTCCGGCTGGACTAGGTCGGTTTTATTGACGGCGGCGATGAGCGGCAGCGTGCGTCGGCGTATTGCCTGTGCCAGCGACAGCTCAAACTCGCTGACCCCTTTTTCCGGTTCAAGCAGCAAAATCGCCAGATCAGTTTTAGCAAGGACCTGCAGCGTTCGCTCCACCCTGAGCTGTCCAAGTTCGCCCTCGTCGTCAATACCGGCCGTATCTATCAGCATTACCGGCCCCACCGGCAATATTTCCATCGCTTTGTACACCGGATCGGTCGTTGTGCCCGGCACAGGGGAAACAAGCGCTATATCCTGGTTGGTCAAAGCATTGATTAAGCTCGACTTTCCGGCATTGCGCCGTCCGAAGATGGCAATATGCAGGCGCGAGCCTTTCGGCGTCTCTTGCATGTCCTTTCCTCCCGTTAACTTTGCTTATGCTCATGTATGCCCGGTCTTGTCATCGCAACCGGATTAGTAATCGCCCGCAACCGTACTTCGGGCAGCAGCTCTTTGGCCAAAACAACATCGGTTACCGATCTTCCTTGCTCGCTCGCGGCATGTGCCACTTCGCTCGCCAGGTCATATCCGAGATAAGGGGTTAGCGCCGCCGCCACCGCCAAACTCTCGTTGAGCAGCGCCAGACAGTGTTCCCGGTTGGCGCTAATCCCGCTGATGCAGCGCTCTGCCAACAGTTCTGCCGCTCGCGTAAGCGTTTCTATGCCGTGCAGCAAGTGATGCGCCAGCAGCGGCAGAAAAGCATTAAGTTCCAGTTGTCCGGCCTGCGCCGCCAGGGTTACGGCCATATCGGAAGCCATAATATGATAAGCGGCCTGATTGACGGCCTCCGGAATTACCGGGTTGACCTTACCGGGCATTATCGACGATCCGGCCTGCATTTCGGGCAGCCGTATTTCGCCAAAACCGGCGCGCGGCCCGGATGACATTAATCTTAAGTCGTTAGCTATTTTCGTCAGGTTAACCGCAAGGGCTTTGAGTAAGCCGGAAACTTCCACAAATACATCCGCATTTTGCGTTATATCGATCATATTCTCCGCTCTGGCCAAGCCCAGTCGCGCATATTCCCTAACGCGGTCATTGACCATATATATGTACTTTTGGTCGGCGTTTAATCCTGTCCCCACAGCTGTGCCGCCAAGGTTAATCTGCCGCAGACGTTCTTCCACTTTATAGAGCCGCCAGCGGTCACGCGCAATGGCTTGCGCGTACGCACTGAACTCCTGCCCCAGCATAATGGGCACGGCGTCCTGAAGTTGGGTTCGTCCGACCTTAATCACATCGGCAAACTCCGCTTCTTTTTCCTGCAGCGCCGCCTGAAGCCTGGCGCAATTTGCGCTCAGCGGCTGCAGCAGTTCGATGGCGGCAATGCGCAGCGCCGTGGGATAAACATCGTTGGTTGACTGATGCATATTGACATGGTTGACCGGATGCACCAACCGATAGTCGCCGCGTTCACCGCCAAGCAGTTCAATAGCGCGATTGGCAATCACTTCATTGACATTCATGTTGGTAGACGTCCCGGCGCCGCCCTGCAGCGCATCAACCGGAAACTGCTCCGCCCACTTACCGGCCCTTATTTCATCTGCTGCGGTACTGATAGCAGCGGCAATATCCCGCGAAAGATACCCCAGTTCAGCATTAATAGCGGCCGCTGCCTTTTTGATCAAAGCAATCGCCGCTATTAATCGCGGATGAACCGGTGCGCCTGTAAGCCTAAAATTATCCCGTGCCCTTGCGGTATGTATACCATAGTAAGCATCCCGGGGAACAGGATATTCTCCCAGCAAATCTCTTTCTATACGCACTATTCCACCTCATCACCACGCGTGTTTCACGTGAAACAATTACACGATCAGCGCTTTGACCGGCTTGGTTGCAGCAGCCTGCAGCGGTGCTGCTAAAGTTTCAATCAGACGCTCAATGTCGTCCATTGAATTAAATTCGATTTCAATTTTACTCTTTAGTTTGCCCGGTTTTATTTTGACCTGGGCCCCCAGCAGGAGCTTTAGGCGATCCTCCGCTTCGGCCAGGAAAACCTCTTGCCGCTCCTGCGCCTTGGCCTTGCGCTTGCTTTTGGGCGCCGCCAGCATCCGGCGCACCAATTCTTCGGCATCCCGGGCAGACAAGTCGCCTTCGATGATCATTGTGGCCGCTTCCACCTGCTGTTCTCCCTGCTCTAGCGCTAGAAGCGGCCGTGCCTGACCAATAGTTAATGTTCCACGTGAAACATGTTCTTGCACTGCCGGATGCAGATTGAGCATCCGCACAATATTGGCTATCAGCGACCGACTGCGGCCAATCTTTATCGCCACCTCTTCCTGCGTAAGGCCAAATTCAGTCATAAGCTTGCGAAAGGCCATTGCCTCTTCAATAGGGTTGAGGTCATGTCGCTGAAGATTTTCAATCAGCGCGATCTCGGTCATTTCCGCATCGGTATATTCGCGGATGACCGCTGGGATGGTTTTGCGCCCGGCCATCTGCGACGCGCGCAAGCGGCGCTCCCCCGCAACCAGCTCATAACCCGTTACTGTCTTGCGCACTACGACAGGCTGCAGCACACCGTATTGCCTGATAGAATCGGCCAGCTCGGCCAGTTTTTCGGGATCGAATACCCGCCTGGGCTGAAATCGATTAGGCACTATGTCGCTAATGGCAATTTCGCTTGCTGCCTCAGCATCTTGCGCGACTACCGTCGGGATAATTGCATTCAGGCCGCGTCCCAGACCACGCTTATTCATCACCAATCACCTCTTTGGCTAAGTCGAAATACACTTCCGACCCCTTTGATTTGGGGTCGTATTTAATCACCGGCTGTCCGTGGCTGGGGGCCTCGCTTAAGCGGACATTGCGGGGAATAATGGTTTGATACACTTTGCTGCGGAAATGATTTTTCACTTCATCCACCACTTGAATGGACAAATTGGTACGAGCGTCAAACATAGTGAGAACAACCCCCTCCAGCGACAAGGCAGGGTTGAGATTTTTTTGCACCAGCGCGATAGTGTTCATGAGCTGAGATAATCCTTCCAGCGCGTAAAACTCACATTGGATCGGCACCAAGACAGAATTGGCGGCAGTCAGCGAATTTATCGTCAAGAGCCCCAGTGACGGCGGACAATCGATAATCACAAAATCGTAAGCATACTTTACTTTGTCCAGCATCCGTTTAAATTTCGTTTCGCGCGACATAACCGATACCAATTCGATTTCCGCTCCGGCCAGTTGAATGGTGGCCGGCAACAACCACAGGTTGTCCACTTGCGTCGGCAGAATAATCGATTCCACCGGGACATCGTTAACAAGAGCATCATAAACACAGCGTTTAATGGTAGATTTATTTATTCCCAGACCACTGGTAGTGTTACCCTGGGGATCAATATCAACCAACAATACCTTCCTGCCAAGTTCAGCCAGGCAGGCGCTTAAGTTAACCGATGTCGTTGTCTTGCCGACCCCGCCTTTCTGATTGGCAATGGCAATAACTTTAACCACAAATTTCACCTCATAACCAGTCTTTGCATCAGTAAATGGAAACATTCCACACTAAAATAATAATCTCCTGCGAATAATAAAGTCGGACGTAAAAAAGAGTGCTGTAAAGTTAACATAATAATTGGAATCTTATGTCTTGACAGGCAATAAAATACTGCGCTATAGTATTGACAATTATGTAAGATCGTCGCCCCCCTGCCGAGGGATGGGCATTTTGTTTATGGAGGGAATTATGCCGGTTTACAATGCGGCGCTCCGCCGGATAAATCCAAAGGAAACGGCCCGCTACGCCGGATTAAAAAACAGCGGCGATTTTCCGGCCGAATTGGTTGCCGCGGCCTGCCTTGAGGCGCAATGCCTGGCTTCACCGCGGGGCATATGGCAAGTGTACGATTACTCCTGCGCAAGCGGCGAAATCCATTCCTGCCAGCCGGTTACACTGGAAGGACAGCATATTCGGCGCCATCTTGCGGGCTGCGTCAGCGTGGCCATACTTGCCGCAACAATCGGCCCTGGCGTGGAGGAACGCGCCGCGGCGCTGTTTGGCAAAGGCGAATATACGAGCGGCTTATTGCTGGACGCCGCCGGCTCGGCCGCCGTGGAAGAAGTCGCAGATAGTCTGGAAAGGCTGATTGTAAATAACGGGGCACAGCAGGGATATGGCGCCACCCCCCGGTTTAGCCCGGGCTATGGCGATTGGGCAATATCCATCCAGCCGGAAATGCTGCGCCTTGCCCATGCCGGCGAAATCGGCGTGAATATAACCGCCTCCCTCATGCTCACACCCCGCAAGTCAATTACCGCCGTCATCGGGTTATATCCCACAATCCCGGCAGCTGCTTCGCCGCAGCGGCAGCCGCGAAACTGCCAAAACTGCCCGCACCGGCGCTGTATCGCCAGAAAGGAGCCTGAACAATGATTTACATCTTTGACGGAGCAATGGGCACGATGCTGCAGGAAGCCGGCCTGACGGCCGGGCAGTGCCCGGAACTATGGAACCTCGAACAGCCCGCCAAGATAAGCGCCGTCCATCGCGCTTATCTAGAGGCCGGGGCCCATATTATTGAAACAAATACCTTTGGCGCCAACCGGATTAAGCTGTCGCATTACGGCTTGGAAAAACAAGTCGAAGCAATTAACCAGGCCGGGGTCAAGGCCGCGCGCGCAGTCGGCGAACGGGCGCTGATTGCCGGCTCTGTCGGGCCAACCGGCAAATTTATCAGCCCGCTGGGCGACCTCGAGTTTGACGAAGTCTATGACATATACTATGAACAGATTGCCGCCCTGGATAAAGCGGGCGTAGATATGCTGATCATTGAAACGATTATTGATATCCAGGAAATGCGCGCCGCGCTTCTCGCCGCCAAAGCGGCATCCAAACGCCCGGTCGTCTGCCAGCTGTCATTTAGCGGCGATGGGCGCACATTGACCGGCACGGACGCCGTGACGGCCGCAACCACACTAGAAGCGCTCGGCGCGGACATTATCGGCGCGAATTGTTCGCTCGGTCCGGCCCAATTGCTGCCGGTTATCGCAACATTAGCCAAAAGTGTCCGGATACCGGTAAGCGTTCAGCCCAATGCCGGCATGCCGCAATTAGTCAACGGGAAGACCGTTTTCCCGATGAGCCCGGCGGAAATGGCCGAATGGGTTCCACGGCTCATTGCGGCAGGCGCCGGTTATTTAGGCGGCTGCTGCGGCACGACGCCTGCCCACATTCGGGCAATAAGCCAGGCGGCCGCAGGCCATCTTCCGCCCGTGCCGGCAGAACCTCCCGCTCATGCCGTCAGACTCTCCAGCCGCACGCAGACCATCTGGCTTGGCCAGGGCTTCCCTACCGCCGTAATTGGCGAAAGAATAAATCCCAGCGGCCGGAAAGCACTGGCAGAAAGCATCCGCTCCCATGATTTCAGCCAGGTAAAAAAAGAAGCTCTGGCCCAGGTCGAAGCAGGCGCCATGATTTTAGACGTGAATATGGGCGTTCCCGGCATCGACCAGGCCAAAGCGATGAAGCAAGCCGTTGCCGATTTATCTGTACTGGTGCAAGTGCCGCTGTCAATCGACACCACCGACGCCGCCGCGCTGGAGGCAGGGCTGCGAACATATCCCGGCAGGGCGCTGATTAATTCGGTCAGCGCCGAGCGGGAGCGACTGGAGGAGTTTTTGCCTCTCGCCAAAAAGTATGGAGCTGCTGTACTCTGCCTGCCGCTTGCCGGCAGCGGCGTACCGCATACAGCCGCCGAACGCGTCGCGGTCGCCGCGGATATCATCGCCGCCGCTTTCGCCGCCGGACTTAAGCCAGGCGATTTGCTGCTCGATCCGCTGGTGCTCACCGTTGCCGCCGATGCCTCGGCCGGACAGGAAACGCTCAAGACGCTCCGCCTCTATCGTGAAATGTTCGGTTATCCCACCGTAATGGGATTAAGCAATATATCCTACGGCTTACCCCGCCGAGATATAATGAACAGCGCGTTTCTGGGCATGGCGCTCGCCGCGGGGCTGGATGCGCCCATTCTCAATCCTTTCGACCAACTTATGCAAGACGCGCTGGCAGCGTCAGCCGCGCTATTAGGGCATGACGCCAACGGCGCAGGGTACAGCGCCCGCTATGCCGCCCGGCAGCCGCACAGCCCGCAGTCTTCCGCGCCGCTTAACTCTGCGGATATCATAGGTCAAATCCGGGATATTGTCGTCAAAGGCGGCAAGGAAGCCGTACTGCCGCTTGTGCAAGCGGCGCTTAACTCCGGCAAGGATTCGCTGACAATTGTCGAAAACGGCTTTACCCAGGCAATGAATGAAGTCGGCGAAGCCTTTGGCGCGGGCCGATGCTACTTGCCGCAGGTAATGCTGGCCGCCGAAACCATGCGCATTGGGTTCCAGGCTCTGCGCAGTTTTCTCCCCGCCGGGCAACCGGCAAACGCCGGCAAAGTGCTGCTGGCCACCGTTAAGGGCGATATTCATGATCTCGGCAAAAATATTGTCGCCGCGCTTATGGAAAACAGCGGTTTTAAAGTGATCGATCTGGGCAAAGACGTGGCCCCGGAGCAAGTAGTTGCAGCCGCAAAAGAACATCAGCCCGATATTGTCGGCTTGTGCTCTCTCATGACCACCACCCTTCCCTATATTGACAGCACTATCGCTGCGCTGCGCCAAGCCGGTCTCCGACCCTGCGTGATGGTGGGCGGCGCAGTGCTCACGCCCGAATATGCCCGCTCGTCCGGCGCCGACCTCTATGCGCCGGACGCAGTCGCCGCCGTCCGCCTCGCGAAAAATTACATAAAGACAGTAAAAGAGCGTCCGTTAAGCTAACGGGCGCTCTTTTACTGTCAATGACTGCATAATAATTTCTGCCACGGCTTGGGCGGCTTTCGGCTTTCCCAGGCTTTGCGCCTGCCGGCGCATAGCCTGCAGCGTATCCGGCGCAGCCAACAGCTCGGCGACATGCATCTCCAGCTCCGCCATGCTGCGGGCAATCCGTGCCGCGCCGCGCTCTACCAGAAAAGCGGCGTTATCTTCCTCCTGTCCGCCAATGGCATCAATCAGCACCATCGGCAGGCCCAGGGCCAGCGCCTCGCTGGCGGTAAGGCCTCCCGGCTTGGTAACTAAAAGTTCGGCCTCCGCCATAAGCTGCGGCACTTTTTGCGTAAAACCGTATACATGAAGCCGGGACACCCTTGCTTCCGACGCTTTCAAAATTTGATAAAGCCGGGAATTGCTGCCGCAAACCGCTTTTACGCTCTGTACACCGGGTATGCCGCTCACGGCGCGGATGGCCTCAGCGGTCAGTCCCATACCCATGCCTCCGCCCATAATCAGAACATTGCCCTTCTGCGGCGAAACGTCCGGCCTTTCCCAAAACGGCTCGCGCACCGGAATGCCCACATTATGAATTACCGCAGGCGAAAATCCCTGGCTCAAAAGTTCCTGCGCAGCCTCATCAGTAGCTACGCAGTAATGGTCGATTTCGGGATACTCCCATAGCCGGTGAACGGCATAGTCGGTTACAACGCCGATAAGCGGCGCGGCTAGCTCCCCATCCTTTTTCAGGCCGGCCGCAGCCGCACAGGGAAAAGGATGCGTAAATAAAATAACATCCGGCGAATAACGGCGGATAATCCGCTGCATATAACGTTCCGATGCCAGCTGCAGTACGCTCTTGATTTTGTCGCCATAACGCGGTTCATTGCTGTACCGGTAAACATAATCCCAGATTTCCGGAAAAATCTTTAACGCTTGAAAATAAGTGGACTTGACCACCTTGCCAATATACCTGCCGCCGCCTGACAAGAAGTCAACGATTGAGGCATTATGGCCGTACTCTTTTTTCAAAGCTTGTTTAATTGCCAGCGCCGCCTGCGTATGTCCGCTGCCGACCGAAGCAGTTATTATCAGGATACGGTGTTTGCGCGCCATAAGCCTCACCTCCAAACCAGAATAATCCTCAGCTCATACTATATAGTACCATAAAGCCGGTGTGAGCACAAAAATTTCCCGCACGGGATTCAAGTTGCAGAATTCAGGATGGGGAACCGGCGAATCCCGATGTATTCTAAGACTCTTTATGCTGAATCCTGACTTCTGTATTCTGAATTCCTGAAAACTATAGCAAACCTGTGCCTTCCTTCCTTAAAAACCAATGTCTTGCTCTCTTTCCTGAATATACCGGGGATATAGTTTTCCCGGATATAAAAAATATGGGAAGAAGCGCCTAAATTTGACAGGGAGGCACAATATGCGCATACTATGCAGCTTAATCGTCATCTACTTTATTGCCCTATCCTCCGCACTCGCAAGTCCCGAAATTCACATCAACATCCCCGCCTATGCCTTAAACCTTATTGACAACGGTCAGATTGTAAAAACATACAGCATCGCCGTCGGCACACCTTACGAACAAACCCCCACCGGTTCCTTTCAAATATTTATGAAGCAAGAATATCCGACCTGGTATCCCGGCACTAATTTTACCGACCGGACGCCCGTTCCGCCGGGACCGGAGAACCCGCTCGGCTCACGCTGGATGGAATTTAGTCCTAACTATGGCATTCATGGCACCAATAAAGGCTGGGATATCAGTTATCCTGTCTCCGGCGGCTGTATACGCATGCAAGATGCCGACGCCCGTGAGCTATATGACAAAGTCCCCTTGGGGACGCCGGTGATTATCCGCTATCAGACCATGGAAATCGTGGAAAAAGCCGATGGCCTGTATCTCAAGATATATCCGGATATCTACCGCCGGCAAACGAACAACGCCGAACAGCTCAGTCTGCTGCTGGCGCCATACACGAAGCGGTATGAAATTGTGAACGGCGCAGCAATAGATTTTAGCGCAGACTTAGAAGATGTCCGGGAAATTAAACTAGGTACGCTGCGACAGCTCCAGCCGCTGCCACTTCCTGGCGCCAAGACGGCTCAGACCAAACCGCCGCTGGCGCCGCCAGGCAATAAAAACAAGAAGCGTGCCAGCTAAAAACACCAACTAGGTTTTTGAAGCAGGAGGCGGATACAGAATCTTGGCGAAAGCACGCTTCCTCCGCCTGATTGCAGCATATTTTCGGCTATGTGACTAATAAGACCTGCGGCACAATTCCGCAGGTCTTATTAGTCAGCGTCGCACCCGGCTTCCCCAGTCGCGCATCAAAAGCGAAATCGACCAAATTCCGGCCAATCCGACCAGCGTATATACTGCCCGGCTAATAAGGGAGCCTTGTCCTCCAAATAACGAAGCTACCAGGTCAAATTGCATTACCCCCACCAGCAGCCAGTTTAACGCACCTACAATGACCAGAATCAGTGCCAGTTTATCCATCTTCGATCCCCCTTCTTTTGGTATTACTGTTAGTTTTGTGAAAGGAGATCCAGAATATACATACCCTCCCGCTCAGTCTTCACATTTAGCTGCCGGGGACGGCACCAACTGGCCTGCAATCAATTCAATTACGTGCAGGAAATGTTCCGCTTCATGCAAAACATGCTCAGCCATTTCCGGCGGCATGGTGGAATTCAGGCAGCACTCGCTGATCAACGCCGACACCGCTGCCTTAAAGTCGCGCAACTCTTCTGTCGCGGCTGCCACCTCCCCGGTATAGCGGCTAAAACTGGAAGCCGGATGAAAACGCCACAGCATATGATTATAGTCATGCGCCGCAAAATGCAGTTCTTCCATTTGCTTGCTCATTTCTACCGCCTTAGCCGCCGTCTGGCGCTCGGACAGATCCAGCATGTTCAGAAAAAACATAATATGCTCAAACAGAATTTTCGTCCAGAACACCATCTCGCCGGTCATTGCCTCAGCAGGGTTTTTCCGGCAATCATCTATTCTTTGCATCACTTTGAGAAAATACAGCGCCTCCCGTGATACATGATCGTAAAATGCAGCCGGATTATGGCTATGAATGCGACATTCCATGACCAGATGCAGCAGATGGCGTTTAAAAGCAAAAAACCGCTTCACTACAGGAATAGCCCTTTCGATCAATACCATTAAATCATCGTCGCAGCCAATCTCCTGCGCACTATTTTCCAAGTCGGCAAACGCCTGATAGATTGTATCGGCTTCCTGCCGTAATTCCTGATTGTCGCAATCCAGCGCCATTTTAATAAACAAAGCATGATCCCGCATAATATGCAGCCAAAAGCAGACTTCATGCAGGGAAAGCTGCCCAAAAGGCGTAAACTCTTTGCAGAAGACATCCATATTCAATCCCCCCGGTACTAAAGGACTTTTGCTACATAATATGTTTTTCATAATAAAACGGTGTAAGCATGCGACATAAAAAAACCGCTGACGCGGTCTATTTAGTGTTGTGTCATTGCGAACGAAGCCCAGCGGCGTGAAGCAATCTCGTCTGGAGATCGCCACGCTAGCGCTCACGCTGACACGAAACTTATAGTCTCCTAGCATAACAAAAAAATACCGCCCGGCGGCGGTATTGTGCGGCAATTATCGTCTTTTAGGTATGCGCAAATTAATTGTAATATAATCGTCATCCTGATTTTGCGTAACTTTTACTTTCAGTCCCGCCTTCTTCATTTCGGCGACAACCGAGTTAATGGTATTAACAAAGATGCGGATATCCCGGATCACCCGGACGACACTCTGTTTTGGGCCCTTTTTCGACATTTCCCGGGAAATATCTTCAATAATTTCCTCGATAAGCTCTTCCGTTTCCCGCACATTTAAGTTTTTTTGCCGAATGGTGTTCAGTATTTCCTTTTGTTTCTGCTCGTCTTCCACCTTGAGCAGCGCCCGCGCATGGCGTTCAGTAAGATTTTCGTCCACCAAAATCGTCTGCACGTCACCGGACAGCTTGAGCAGCCGCAGCTTATTGGCAATCGTCGACTGCTTTTTGCCGAGGCGCCTGGCGAGTTCTTCCTGCGTGAAACCAAATTGGGAAATAAGATGCTGAAATCCCTGCGCTTCCTCAAGAAAATGCAGGTCTTCCCGCTGCAGGTTTTCCAGCATGGCCAGTTCGGCCATTTCTTTATCGTCAATCTCTTTGATAATGACCGGTACTTCCTGCAAACCGGCAATTTTCGATGCACGGAGGCGTCTTTCCCCCGCAATCAGTTCAAACCGTCCCTCTTTGCGCCGCACTAACAGCGGCTGAATAACGCCGTGCTCACGGATGGAATCGGCTAACTCCTGCAGAGCCTCATCATAAAAAAGTTTCCGCGGCTGATACGGATTGGGAACTATCTCGCCGACAGGCACCTGTTTGAAACCCGCTTTTTCTTCCCCCGTGACCGCGACATTATCTATAACAACTTGCGCTGCCTGATCTTCATCAGAGCCGATCCCAAGAAATCTGGCGAAGCTTTTCATACAGACACCCCTTACACCATATTCTTTCTCTGATTCGGCGCACTAAAGACAAGTTCCTCCATATTAGAGCGGCTTTTTTTCCGGCATTCCCGGGCGGCGAGGGTATTCCCCGGGGGTAGCGGCAATTTTGCGAATATATATAACGGCGCGCACATCATCAAGTCCCGGCAGCTTTACCGGTCGTATGTGCGCCACGTCCCCACCCAGCAGGCGGAGGGCATTTTGGGCTTCGCCAAGCTCTTCCTGGTATTGAGCCCCTTTTAAAGCGATAAAA
Organism: Negativicutes bacterium; assembly: GCA_026417995.1. Taxonomy (GTDB): domain Bacteria; phylum Bacillota; class Negativicutes; order Sporomusales; family JAOACF01; genus JAOACF01. The sequence goes on along the minus strand of JAOACF010000003.1, from coordinate 14,471 downwards.
TAGCCACCTACTGCCACAAACGGCAGGCATAACTCACAAAGGACATTCAGACGCGCGACTGCCCGGGCAGTGGCAACCTGAAAGCGCTCGCGGTACTGCTTGGACTTTCCCGTTTCCTCTGCCCGCCCATGCACAATATCCACATGCTTAAGCTTTAGCGCGGATGTGACTTCTTGCAAAAAGTTCAGCCGCTTATTGAGGGAATCAAGGAGGGTCAGCCTAATATCCGGTCGAACAATTTTGAGCGGAAGGCCGGGGAAGCCGGCGCCTGTACCCACATCGATCAGGGCACTGTCCGGCGGTATAAATTCCGGATCAAGACAAGACAGGGAATCTACCATATGCTTGACAGCAACCTCTTGTGGCTGGGTAATAGCCGTCAAGTTCATTTTTTCATTCCATGCAAGCAAAAGCTCATAGTAGCGATTCATCGCCGCACACTGCTCATCCGTAACCTTAAGGCCGTAGGCAGCAAGTGCGCCTTGCAGCGCCTGCAGAAATTCCATCTACTCTTCCCCCTTGCGCCGCCGCTGTTCGAGATAAACCATCAAGATGGATATATCCGCCGGCGAGACTCCCGAGATACGGGAAGCTTGGCCAACAGACAGCGGACGTATTTGTTCGAGCTTCTGCCGCGCTTCCCGGGAAAGGCCGCTAATTGCCGCATAATCAATATCAGCGGGTATTGTTTTTGCCTCCAGCTTGCCGGCCCGTTCCACCTGCTCAAACTGCTTTTGGATATAACCTTCGTATTTAATGGCTATTTCGATTTGTTCGCGTACAATGGGATCAAGTTCAGGCAAAATAGCGAAATGCTGCCGCAGCCCATCATAATCAACCTCCACCCGGCGCAGCAGGTCATAGAGGCTGATGCCGGTACGCAGCTCCGCAGTGCCCAAAGCCCGGAGTTTCGCTTGTATTTCCGGTGCGGGCGTAAGCGGTGTGACTCTAAGCAGGGTCAGCGTGCGTTCAATCGCATCGCGCTTAACCGTAAAGCGAAAATAACGCTCCTGTGAAACCAAGCCGATCTTATACCCCTTTTCGGTAAGACGTAAATCGGCATTATCCTGACGCAATATCAGCCGGTATTCGGCGCGCGAAGTCATAATCCGGTAAGGTTCATTCGTCCCCTTTGTTACCAGATCATCAATCAGGACGCCGATATACGCGTCCGCGCGGGATAAAATAAACGGGTCTTTTTCTTGTATCAGCAACGCGGCGTTGATACCGGCGATAAGTCCCTGCGCGGCCGCCTCCTCGTAGCCTGAGGTTCCGTTGGCCTGTCCGGCTGAGAACAATCCTTTGATTTGCTTAAACTCCAGCGTGGGTTTAAGTTGTGTCGGGTCGACGCAGTCATATTCGATAGCGTAGCCGTAGCGCATGATCTGAACGTTTTCCAGTCCGGGAATTGTCCGCAAAAAGGCATACTGCACATCTGCCGGCAGGCTGGTCGACATTCCCTGTACGTACATTTCAACAGTATTTAGCCCCTCCGGCTCAATAAACAGCTGGTGCGACTGTTTTTCGGCAAAACGAACTACCTTATCTTCAATCGACGGACAGTAACGCGGCCCTGTTCCCTCGATCATCCCGGTATACAGCGGTGCACGGTGCAGGTTGTCCCGGATGATCTGATGGGTTTTTTCGTTAGTGTATGTAAGCCAGCAGGGCACTTGCACCCGTGTTTTAATATCGCTCATAAACGAAAAATTGTGTACCGTTTCATCCCCGGGCTGAATGATCATTTTCGCGTAATCCAGAGATTTGGCATCCACCCTCGCCGGCGTTCCTGTTTTAAACCGCATCAGCCTAATGCCGGCCTCCTTGAGAGATAACGTCAGCTTCTCAGCAGCCCGCTGACCGTTAGGCCCGCCGGAGTACGCCACATCGCCCATGATAATTTTTCCTCTTAAATAGGTGCCTGTGGCAATAATGACCGTCTGGCAACGATAGACCTCGCCGGTTTCGGTCTCGACTCCCTCGACGCAGCCGTTTCGGACAATCACCTTATCGACGAGCAGTTGCTTGACATCCAGCCGGGCCTGATGCTCCAGCGTCTCTTTCATTGTCTGCTGATACAATTTTTTGTCAGCCTGTGCCCGCAGCGCGTGAACGGCCGGGCCTTTGCCAGTATTCAGCATGCGCGCCTGAATAGCCGTCCGGTCAGTATTGATACCCATCTCGCCGCCCAGGGCGTCAATTTCCCGTACCAAGTGCCCTTTGGCCGGTCCGCCTACAGCCGGATTGCACGGCATCATCGCAATATTATCCATATTCAATGTCGTGAGCAGCGTGCGACAACCCATGCGGGCAGCGGCCAAAGCCGCTTCGCACCCGGCATGCCCGGCGCCGATGACGACCACATCGTAAGAACCTGCGGAATACAAATAGAATCACACTCCTGATAGCAAGCATCCAATAAATTCGAAACAGCGTGGTAGACCGTAAGCGTTTCCGAAGCGGAGATAGCTCAAAACCAAGCTCAGCGCACCGGCGGCGCACTCTTTTTATACGTCGAGGATGCGCCGAGTAAAAGAGACAATGCTAGCCAACGCTTATCAAACACCTACATTACTTGCCGATGCAGAAATCGGCAAATATCCGATCCACAATATCCTCACTCACCGTGTCGCCGGTTATTTCTCCCAGTTTTTCCCAGGCAGCACGGAGATCGACGACGAAGCAATCCAGCGGCATTGCCGCAGCGATCGAGTTCAGCGCCTCTTCCAGGCGTTCTTTGGCCTGACGCAAAAGATTGCCGTGCCGCACATTATTGACAAAAGCCCCTTCACCCTGCGTAATCTGGCCGCTGTATACCCGGTCGACAATGCTTTGCTCCAGCTCATCGAGGCCGGTTCCTTCCAACACGGAAATACGGATCATCTGTCTGCCGCCAATCAGTCGCTCCACTTCCTCAATTTCCAACCTTGCCGGCAAGTCGCTTTTATTGACAAGCACCAGCGCCTCTTTGCCCGGCAGCAACGCCAGCACTTCCCTGTCCTCCGGCGTAAGCGGCGCCGATGCATCCAGCAGCAGCAGCAAAAGGTCGGCGCTAGCGACAAATTCACGCGCTTTTTCCACGCCGATTTTTTCCACAATATCAGCTGTTTCCCGGATACCGGCGGTATCGACTATTTTAAGCGGAACTCCCCGGATATTGACGTATTCTTCTATTATATCCCGCGTAGTTCCGGGTATGTCGGTAACAATCGCCCTCTTTTCTCTGAGCAGGGCGTTGAGCAAACTGGATTTACCCACATTGGGCTTGCCAATTATAACTGTTGCCAGGCCCTCGCGCAAAATGCGGCCGGTCTGGGCAGAAGCCAGCAGCCGCGAAATTTCGTCCAGCACGGGTCTTATTCGTTCGGCCACCTCTGCCGCCGCAATCTGCTCAATATCTTCTTCCGGAAAATCGATTGCCGCCTCTAAATGGGCAATCATGCCCAGGATTTGCTGCCGGAGATCATTTATTTTAGCCGCTAAACGGCCTGATAAATGACTGACAGCCATTTTCAGCGATGCATCAGTCTTAGAGCGGATAATATCAATAACCGCTTCTGCCTGGGTTAAATCAAGCCGGCCGTTGAGAAAAGCTCGCTTAGTAAATTCCCCCGGCTCAGCCAGTCTGGCGCCGCCCCGCAGCGTAAGCTCCAAAATCCGGCGCAGCGGAACCGGACCGCCGTGACAGTGTATTTCCACAACATCCTCGCGGGTATAGGAGCGAGGGGCACGCATGACTAAAATCAGCGCTTCATCAATCATCTGACCGGTATCCGGTTCGACAATCTTGCCATAGGCCGCCCGAAAAGGCTGGATATCTCGAACCTTACGCCCCCCAGCCCCCTGGAAAAAACCGTCGGCAATCGCCACCGCCCGGCTCCCGCTCATACGGATAATGCCGATGCCGCCCTCGCCAATTGCGGTAGCAATGGCGCTTATCGTATCATCAATAACCATGCATTCCACCTCAATATGCTGAAAAACCCAGTAACTTTTTACTGGGTTTTATCATTACCAAAAACTATTTTTTTAACGCAATGACAACCTTGCGGAAAGGTTCTTCCCCTTCACTGTAGGTGCTGATCCGGGGATCCTGCTGCAGGGCCATGTGAATAATCTTGCGCTCATGCGGACTCATCGGCTCAAGCACGACACGCTCACCGCGGCGCTTAACCCTGTCCGCCAACCGCTCAGCCAGTTGGGTTAGCGTTGCGGCGCGGCGCTTGCGATAATTTTCCACATCGAGCACGATGCGCACCCGCGTATCTGCGTCCTTATTCGCCGCCAGATTGACTAAATACTGGAGTGCATCAAGCGTTTGGCCATGTTTGCCGATTAATACGCCCAAGTCATTGCCCCGCAAATTAAGCACCACATGGTCTTCCTGCGTCATTTTTTCAATCATGACCTTGAGCTTCATTGTCCGGAAGATGTCCGTGAGCAAGTTTTTAGCCACCTGAACCGCGTCTGTGCCGGCAGCAGGTTTCGCTCCGGCTGTTTTCACGGTCTGCTTAACTGCCTCCGTCATTTTGGGAGCTTCCGGCTTGAGCGTAACTCTGACTCTGGCAGGTTTCGAGCCAAGAAAACCAAACAACCCTTTACTGGGTTCCTCGAGTACCTCAACTTCCACGCGTTCAAGCGACACGCCTAATTCGGCCAGAGCCGAATTAACCGCGTCCTCAACAGTCTTACCGGTTTTTTCAAGCGGTGTCATGGATTATTTAGCCTCCCCTGTGGCTGCCGCCGGCTTGCGGTACATCCACCATTGCTGCGCTATCTGGACTAAGTTGCTGACAACCCAATATAATCCCAGCCCGGCCGGGAATTGCGTCGTAATATAGCCAATAAACAGCGGCATCATATACAGCATCATTTTGTTTTGCTGTGAAGTCATGTCGGTGGTCGTTTGTTTGGATTGGTAGTATGTGGTCAGCGCCGCCAGCACCGGCAGTATGTACGTAGTATCAGGCTGGCCTAAATTAGTCCAAATCAGGAAAGAAGGCTGGTGCAAATACTGAAAGTCGCGGATAGCGAAGAAAATCGCAATCAGTATCGGCATCTGCAGCAGCATGGGCAAACATCCCGAAAGCGGGTTTACCCCTGATTCTTTATAAAGCGCAGCCAATTCTTTATTTAGTTTTTCCGGATTTCCCTTATATTTTTCCTGCAGGGCTTTCATTTTTGGCTGAATTTCCTGCATCGCTTTCATCGACCGGACGGATTTCGCAGTTAACGGGTATATGGCCATTTTAATCGCTATTGTCAGGAGGATAATGGCTACACCATAGTTGGCAAAGCCGAGTGTCGCCGTCAGGTTATAAAAAAAGGTTAGGGCCGATGCCATAATACTGATAAACCAATCAAACAAAAAAAATCACTCCTCGTTTATATCCTGCACCGAAACTCAAATAGGATCATAGCCGCCGGGATGAAACGGATGACAGCGCAAAACGCGCCTGACAGCGAGTTTGATTCCCTGGGCTACCCCGAATTTCTCAACCGCAAGCAAAGCATACTCCGAACATGTCGGAACAAAGCGGCATGTCGGCGGTTTCAGCGGAGACAGGAAATGGCGATAAAACAAGATTAACCCGATGACTATGCGTTTCATATACTACTCCGCAAGAATATTGGCCTTGCCGGCTACGTCCAGCAGCGCCTTGACTACATCGGCAAATTCCAAGTGCAAAACAGGCTGCCGGGCGATAAGCACTAAATCCATGCCGCTTTTAAAGCGGTGCTGATTAAGCCGGAAAGCTTCGCGCAACAGACGCTTCACCCGGTTCCGCACCACAGCGCCGCCCAGACGCTTGCCTACGGCAAAGCCAACTTGGCGCTTCGCCGACGGGCGGGGAAGCACATATAGAACTAAAAAGCGGTTAGCGTACGATTTGCCGGATTTATATACCGCCTGGAACTGACGGTTCTGGCGTAAAATATTATCCTTGCTGAATTTGAAGCTTTGTACCTTCACCCGGCGTTTCAGCCCTTCATCACATTGCACTTATTCAGCATAAGCCTGTATCCTGAATGAGGAAAAAACCTAGTTCACGTCGATCTCACCGCCGCAGCGGTGCAAAACGCCGCCTTGCCTGACTGTCCGGACACCGGCCCCGTTTTACAAGCAAAGGAATTCTGTTATTTTCCTAAATCGCGATCGCGCGGGAATATCCCATTGTCCGGTAATATGCAAAAATAGGCCACGTCTAGCGGCCTACTATGCAGATAGCTTCTTTCTGCCTTTGGCACGTCTCCGCTTAAGAACGAGACGACCACCGAGCGTTTTCATGCGCTCACGAAAACCATGCGTTCTTTTTCTCCACAGTGTATTGGGTTGATAAGTTCTTTTCATCTATTTCACACCTCCTTGCGGCAAAGCGGAAAAACCCATTATAAGCATTAAGCCTTTACTATCAAGATTATAGACTAGGAGTCGGAGAGAGTCAAGAAGATTGGCAATTCACACCTGTGGATAAATAAGTAAATCATTAAAATTTGACCGAAATATTTGTTGATAACTTTGCCGCCTTTTGCTAAGATTAAAGAGAATTAGACAAAATTCAAAGCATTAATTCTGTTTATTATCTACATAAATCTAAAAGTTATTCACATAATTTTGATTTATCCACAAAGTTATCCCCAATTTACCCAATATCATAACTTTACAGAGAAAATACAACAGGGCGGCATTCACCCGAGCCGCTATTGTATTTTTTTTTCGCTTAAATACCCTAAATTTACCATAATTATTCACAAGTGTGAATTATATTGTGGATAAGTTATGTTGATTTCTTCCCCGAAATTGGTTTTAGGAAAGGATGACACCAATGGCTAACGCCAGCATCGCCGACGTCTGGGAACAAGTACTGTCAATCCTGGAAAAAGAGACTATTAAGCCCATATTTGACACCTGGATTAAATCCACCATCCCCCTTTCGCTTACAGATACCACGATGGAAATCGGTACTCCCAAGAAGTTTATCAAAGACTGGCTGGAAACACGCTACACGGGAATAATTCAAAATACCGTGCAATATGTAACGCAAAAACAAGTAACCGTTAAATTTATCAACCTGGATCTCGAGGAACCGGCATCGTCCGCCAAAGCTGCGGAACCCGTTCCCGTTCCGGCAGAAACGCAGCCGCAACAAGCGGCAACCAAACAGGAAAACAAAACGGTTTCGCTTGCTAAATCGCTGTTTGACGACCCCTGCGCCACGCTCAATCCCAAATATAAATTTGAGACCTTTGTCATCGGCAACTCCAACCGTTTCGCCCATGCCGCTTCGCTGGCCGTAGCCGAAGTTCCGGCAAAAGTTTACAATCCTTTCTTTATTTACGGCGGCGTCGGTCTGGGCAAGACCCATCTCATGCATGCCATCGGCCACCGTATTTTGCAAAGCCATCCCAATACCAAAGTTATGTATATCTCAAGCGAAAAATTCACAAACGACCTGATTAACTCCATCCGGGACGGCAACCCCGAAAATTTTCGCCAGCGATACCGGACAATTGATGTTCTCTTAATTGACGACATCCAGTTTTTGTCGAAAAAAGAACATACGCAGGAAGAATTTTTCCACACTTTCAATACACTGCATGAGGCCAATAAGCAAATCGTAATTTCCAGCGACCGGCCGCCGCGGGAAATTCCGCTGCTTGAAGACAGGCTGCGCTCCCGTTTTGAATGGGGCCTCATCACCGACATCCAAGCGCCCGACCTGGAGACGCGGATTGCCATCCTCCGCAAAAAAGCAATGTTGGAAAACCTGAATATTCCTAACGAAGTGATGGTATACATCGCCAGCCGGATCGACAATAATATCCGCGAGCTCGAAGGCGCACTGATCCGGGTAATCGCTTATGCCTCGCTCATCAACCAGCCCATCGACATGGACCTGGCGACTGAAGCGCTGAAAGATATTTTTCCTAACAGCCGTCCCAAGCAAATCACCACCGAAATCATTCAAGAGGTTGTCGCCGCGTATTTTAAAATTAAAAGGGACGAACTACTCGCTAAAAAAAGGACGCGCAATGTCGCTTATCCTCGCCAAATCGCAATGTATTTGTGCCGCGAGCTTACCGAAGCATCACTGCCGCGTATTGGCGAACTATTCGGCGGCCGCGACCATACAACAGTCATTCATGCACATGAAAAAATCAGCCGCGAACGCAATGAAGACAACAAACTTAACAATACGCTCAAAGAATTAATCAAGAAAATCGAAAATTCCTGTTGATAACCCCCTTAATATTCTGTAGATACTTTTGTGAATAAAGGGCATTGCGAAAAAATGTGGAATCATAGCATAAAAAACAGTTACTTATCGACAAGTTATGCACAACCGCTCCTTATGATTCGACACGGCCGGCGGCGCATATTCACATATTGACAGGCCCTACGGCTATTACGACTAAATTTTATTTTATGCTTTCTAACGTAATACTATGTCACGGAGGTACACACAAAATGAAAATTACCTGTGCCAAAGACAAGCTTAACTATGCCGTGCAAGCGGTGCAAAAAGCAGTTGCCGCAAAAACGCCGCTGCCGATATTGACGGGTATCTATTTAGCGGCGCACAATAATAAAGTAGAACTGCAGGCGACCGACTATGAGATCGGTATTAGCTGCACCATTGACGCTGCCGTGCACGAACCAGGAGAAATTGTATTATCTGGTAAATATTTCCAAGAAATGGTAAGAAGAATGCCCGGTGACATAGTAAATATTGAATCAAGTAAAGAAGACCGCACCATCAAAATTACCGCCGGCATGTCGCAGTTTAACCTTTTAAGTCTGCCGGCAGAAGAGTTTCCTGTTTTAAGACGTCCTGTCGGCGATAATTTGCTCTCCGTCAAAGACGAAGTCATGCGTGATTTAATCCGCAAAACAATTTTCGCCTGCTCAACCGATGAAGCACGACCTATTTTCACCGGCGGTCTGCTGGAGGCGGACGAAAACGGCATACGCCTTGTCGCTACCAACACGCACCGGCTAGCGCTCAAGAAGGCGTCTTTGGAAAGCAATGTGGACAGCCCGGTCAAGATGATCATCCCCGCCAAAATTTTAAACGAATTAGCCCGGGTGCTAAATTATGAAGAACCGATGAATGTTAGCGTATATTGGCTCAAAAATCAGGTTATGTTTGCTTTTGATGACATTTATATTATTTCCCGCCTGATCGAAGGCCAGTTCCCCGATTACAACAAGGTCATTCCCGCCAGCTTCAACACCGTAGTCAAAGTAAATACCCGCGATTTCCTCGCTGCGGTTGAGCGCGTATCCCTGCTTGCCCGCGAAGGCGAATATAATGTTATCAAATTCAATTTTGCCAATCAGACGATAACTATTACCTCCAACAATCCGGATATCGGCAAAGCCTTTGAGACAGTGCCGGGAGAAATCTCCGGCAACGATATTGAAATTGCCTTCAATGCGCGCTATGTAACCGACATCCTCAAGAATATTGACAGCGACGACCTTTATTTTTCGCTGAATACGCCGCTGAGCCCGGCCTTAATAAAACCGGTAGACGATGAAAACTATACATATATCATTACACCGGTGCGGACTAATTAGGAGCTATAATTATGGACGAAATCGCGATCCACTCGCCATCCATCCAACTTGATCAATTGCTGAAATGGGCCGGAATTATTGAGACCGGCGGCCAGGTTAAACCCATGCTGGCAGAAAAACAGCTGACAGTGAACGGAGCTGTCGTGACCGAGCGTCGCAAAAAGATTTTCCCCGGCGATGTGGTGGAACTAAAAGGAGTCGGGAAATGGACCGTTACTGCCGCGGGGTGAAAGCATGCGCGTAACCAGGCTGACGCTCCGCAATTTTCGCAATTACCATGCGCTTACGCTGCCATTTAACCATAATATTGTCATTTTCACCGGTGCCAACGCCCAGGGTAAAACCAATATCCTCGAAGCGATATACACCGGGGCGATGGGACGCTCCCACCGCACGCATGCGGATGACGATCTGATCCGTTGGGAACAAAGCGCGGCGCTTGTGGAAATTGCCTTCCAACGCCAGGATATTGACCATAGCCTGATGTTTAAGTTTATAAAAGACCAAAATAAGGAAATACTATGGAACGGCAATCCAATTAAAGCGCGGGAAATTGTCGGCACTTTGAATGTCGTGCTGTTTTCGCCGGAAGATCTGCTGCTGGTCAAAGGCGCGCCGGCGCTGCGACGGCGTTTTTTGGACGTGGAAATCTCGCAGGCAAACCCGGCCTATTACCGGCAACTTAGCCAATATAACCGGATGTTGCAGCAGCGCAACCACCTGCTCAAAAAAATCCGGGAAAAAAAAGCCGGTCCGGAATTATTGGACGCCTGGGACGAACAGCTTGCCCCAACGGCGGCAGTAATTGTTAAAAAGCGTCTGGAAGCGGTTAAAAAATTTAATATGCTGGCCAACCTTATGCACCGGAAACTGACAGGCAACAAAGAGAACTTGTCAGTGCAGTATGTGCTGCAGGGTTCTGAGGGCAAAATCCCGGACGATCTCTGTCTTTTTTTTAAAGATAGCTTCAGTTCGCAGCGCTTGGCCGATATTGCCCGGGGCAGTACCGGCAGCGGCCCGCATCGTGACGATATCTATCTGTCGGTAAACGGTCAAAATCTAAGGGTGTTTGGCTCGCAGGGGCAGCAGCGCACAGGCGTTTTGGCGCTCAAGCTGGCGGAACTGGAGTTTATCAAGTCAGAAACAGGCGAATACCCTGTTCTGCTGCTGGATGACGTCATGAGCGAGTTGGATGCTTCCCGCCGCGAATACTTGTTGTCTTTTATCCGGGACAAGATCCAAACCTTTATCACCGCAACGGATATTACTGCCTTTCCGGAAATAAAATATGCCAAGTTTTACCGGGTGTCGCAAGGAAATATTCTGGAGTGAGGCTATGAAAAAGTTCAGTGATATTTTGCCGCACGCTTTAGGGCAACTGGGCATTCGCAAGCAGTATCAGGAAAAATCGGTGGCAGCTCACTGGCGGGAGATAGCCGGTGAAGAAATTTACGCTCATGCGCGGGTTATCGCGGTAAACCGGGGAGTACTCCTGGTGGCGGTTGATAACTCGGCGTGGTGCCATCATCTGTCAATCATAAAACAGGAAATTATCCATAAAGTTAACGCCTTTCTGGAGGAAAAACATATTACCGATATCCGCTTCAAAGCAGGATATTTACAAAATTGCCAGAATGAAGAAAATGTTGGGGATAAAATCGACGCCGCGGCCAAGCTAAACGCGATAAAGCTTAGCACAGCGGAACAACAGTATGCACAGCAAATGGCCGGCCTGGTAAAAAATCAGGCGCTTAAGCGCAAAATTAATTCCGTATTGAAAAAAGAGCTTAAGCTGCGCAAAATTAAGGCGAATGAAAACTGGCAGCAATGCGCTTGCTGCACGGTGCTGTGCCCTCCCGGCGAAAAAATGTGCGCGGCTTGCAGCTTAGAGCAAAAAATACGGGAACGCCAAAAAATCCGTCAGATTTTGAGCGAAGTTCCCTGGCTCGATTATGCGGGTATGTGCAGCTTTGTTGCTTGCAGCGAAAAAAATTTTCATTTTGTCAAACAAGAATTAATGGCAGAATTGGCGCAAAAAATAAGCCAAAGCGGTGAAGATGGGATTGAAATTTATACATATATCATGCTCAGGCACCAAAAAAAACCCGAACAGATTGGCGCCGAGCTAGTGGCCTACACTTTACAATCGCTCAGGAGGAAAAAATATGTTTCTGCACCTGGGAGCCAGCACCGTTATTCCCATGAAGAAAGTAATATCCATTGCGGACATCAAGTCGGTAAAAGCCGGGATTGATAATGAATTTTTAAAAAGAGTGAGGAAGGCCAACAAAGTCATCGATGTGTCGGAAGGGCATCCGAAAAGCTTCGTTGTCACTGATGATTATGTATATTTTTCGGCCATATCCTCCATGACCCTGAAAAAAAGGGCAGGGTCCATACCGGAAGATGATTATGAAGAGTAAGGCTTGGCCTTCGCCAAGTCTTCTTTGTGTTTTGGCGAAAATGGTGGGAGGTTTTTATGAATAGCAATGAAACGGCCGTGAATGGCAATTATGGCGCCGAACAGATTCAAGTACTCGAGGGGCTCGAAGCAGTCAGAAGACGTCCCGGCATGTATATCGGCAGCACCTCGTCGCGGGGACTGCATCACCTGGTATATGAAGTTGTCGACAACAGCATCGACGAAGCTTTGGCCGGTTACTGCGACAGGGTCGCAGTTACCATTCATTCTGACAACAGTATAACGGTGGAGGATAATGGCCGCGGTATTCCGGTGGACATGCATGAGATCGGCAAATCGGCGCTGGAGGTCGTTATGACCGTTCTGCATGCCGGCGGCAAGTTCGGCGGCGAAGGCTATAAAGTATCAGGCGGTTTGCACGGTGTCGGCGTATCGGTCGTCAATGCGCTCAGCGAGAAATTGGAAGTAGAGGTAAAGCGCGACGGCAAAATATATCAGATGCGCTTTGCGCGCGGCAATACCGTACAAGGCATCACGGTGGTCGGCGCAACAAACGAAACCGGTACCAAGGTGACCTTTAAGCCGGACGCCGAAATTTTTGAAGAAACTGTTTACGACTACGATATATTAAAGCACCGACTACGCGAATTGGCTTTTCTTAATAAAGGTATTTATATTTCGCTGGAGGACAAGCGTACCGATACCCGCGAAGAATTCCATTACGAAGGCGGCATAATTTCCTTTGTCAAACATTTAAATAAAAATAAAGACGTATTATATCCTGAACCCATTTATCTGCAGGGAGCCAAAGAAGATACCTGGGTGGAAATCGCGCTGCAGCATAATGACAGCTATGTGGAAAACATGTTTTCCTTTGTTAACAACATCAATACCGTTGAAGGCGGCACCCATCTCAGCGGTTTTAAAATTGCGCTGACCCGCTCCATTAATGACTATGCCCGCAAATTCAACATGCTCAAGGAAAATGAAGAAAATTTAAGCGGCGATGATGTGCGGGAAGGCCTTACCGCCGTGATCAGCGTTAAAATCCGCGAGCCGCAGTTTGAGGGACAGACTAAGACAAAGCTGGGAAACAGCGAAGTTCGCGGTATTGTCGACGCCATACTGACGGAAGGACTCAACGAGTTCTTTGAGGAAAATCCATCTGTTACCAAAAAGATTATTGAAAAATCCATCATGGCCGCGCGCGCCAGGGAAGCCGCCCGCAAGGCGCGCGAACTTACCCGTCGGAAGAACGCGCTGGAATTCAGCGGCTTGCCGGGTAAGCTTGCCGACTGCTCGGTGCGTGATCCGGAACAGGCGGAAATCTATCTGGTAGAAGGCGACAGCGCCGGCGGCTCGGCCAAGCAGGGGCGCGACCGCCGTTTCCAGGCCATCCTGCCGCTGCGCGGCAAAATTCTCAACGTGGAAAAAGCGCGCCTTGACAAAATTTTAAACAACGAGGAAATCCGAGCGATGATTACCGCTTTTGGCTGCGGCATTGCCGATGATTTTGACATCGAAAAAGCGCGCTATGGCAAGATTATCATTATGACTGACGCCGACGTCGACGGTGCTCATATCCGTACGCTGCTCTTAACCTTTTTCTACCGCTACATGCAGCCGCTGATCCAGAACGGCAAAGTGTATATCGCCCAGCCGCCGCTGTATTTAGTTAAAAAAGGCAAAGAGCACTGGTATCTTTACAGCGACGATGAAATGGAAAAGCTGCTCTCCAGGATCGGGCGCGACGGTATCACCGTGCAGCGCTATAAAGGCCTGGGCGAAATGAATCCCGAGCAACTCTGGGAAACCACCATGAACCCTGAGGCCAGAACCATTTTGCAAGTCACCCTGGAGGACGCCATGGAGGCTGATCAAATTTTCTCCGTGCTTATGGGCGACAAAGTCGAGCCGCGCCGGGAATTTATCGAGCGCCATGCGAAAGAAGTCAGGAATTTGGATATATAAGGTTTATTTTAGGCTGAGTCAGCAATTTGACTCGGCTTTTTTGCTGGTAAAAACAGAAGTTAATTCCACTTGAGTTTATTCATCTTAGCGAATATAGTGAAGATAAAAACAACGTATTTTTGCGCAGAATGCTCGTAGCTACAATATTCATTTAAGGTAATAAGAAAAACTGACGGAGGGATGATTGGCCATATGGAACAGAATGATTTATTTCCGAATCTTAAGGACAATCAAGTTTTTGATTATTTTAAGGTAATAATAGATTCAGCGCCAGTCATGATATGGGTTTCTGACAGCAGCGGATTATGCTGCCATTTTAATGAAAGATGGCTAAACTTTCGCGGCCGGACGTTAGAAGAAGAAAAAGGTAACGGCTGGGCTGAAGGAGTTCATCCAGACGATTATGATTATTGTTTAGAAACTTATTTCAATGCTTTCAATTCGCGGCAAGAATTTGAAATGCAGTATCGACTCAAAAGGTGGGACGGCGAATAT
>JAOACF010000030.1 GCA_026417995.1 Negativicutes bacterium | reverse complement strand
GGCATTGAAAAATCATTTTCACCCTTGTATTTTCTAGAAAAATTTATGTATTTTCTCACGAGACTGCGGAATGTGGGATATAATTCAAATAATTTTTTAATCGAAGCCAGCCGCTCTTTTTCCCAGCCGGGCAATTCAAAGCCATTCGAGCCCTTCTCCATCTCCTCGACCAGCACTTCCGGCTTTAAGCCTCTGATTATTTTTTCGTCATAGGACAGCACCGTTGAGCCATCAGGCAAGACTTTGGCCAGTTCAGTGCGCGTCCAGTCAAAAACAGGCATAAAATTGTAGCACACAACAGTAACTCCGGCTTTCGCCAGATTCCGCAAAGTCGTGCAGTAATTTTCGATGTAGCGGTCCCGGGTAGGCAATCCGAGTTTGATATCTTCATGTACGTTTACACTCTCTACCGTTTTAAACATAAGCCCGGCAGCTTCAATCTGGTTCTTAATTTCCAGAATGTCTTCATACGGCCAGACTTCCCCCACCGGGATATGATAGATGGCGCTGACAACATTGCGCATTCCCGGAATTTGTCTGATGTAGCTAAGCGGGATGCTGTCCAGTTTCTTACCATACCAGCGAAAAGACATAAGCATAAAGAGTTTCTCCTCTCAATTAAATTGACTATAATCAGGCTTTCGCCCCGGGTGCGGGAGACGAATTTGGCGGTAAAAAGTAGTGCCCGTATGCTTTGCGCAGATACTCCAAGTCAATGGCTACTTTGTTCAGATGTTTTTCAATCGTCGCTTTTGCCAAAGCCGCATCTTGCTCCCGAATAGCCCGCACGAGTTCTTTGTGCTGGTCAATCAACTGATCCCAATCAAAGCCTACCACCAGATTCAGCATCCGAACCCGGTTATAGTGAGAATTCATCTGCTGCATCATTGTCCAAGTACGCGCTTTCTTGCAACACTTAAAGATAGTGCCATGCATTTTTTCATCAAGTTCGAAGAATTTATGATAATTCTTTTCATTTATGCACAGCTCTTGCAGCATAACGTTGGAATGAAGTTCTAACAGCGCTTCGGCGGGAAAATTTCGGCAAGCTTGTTGCACGACTTCCCTTTCCAGCGTCTCTCTTACAAATTTTGATTCTGCGACTTGGTCAATATCAATTAGCGAAACATAAGTTCCTTTCTGCGGAAGAATATCCAGCAGGTTTTCCTGTGCCAGCTTGATAAAGGCTTCACGTATGGGAGTTCGGCTCACATTCAGCCGGTCGGCGATCTCTTGCTCGGAGATGCTCTGCCCTGGAGGAAGAGTTAAATTGATAATATTAATTTTTAGCAACCTATACACATACTCGCGTACTGACTCTTGATGTAGCCGTTTGATGATAAGCACCCTGACATTAACTCCCTTCATCCCGTTTCTGATCGAAATTCTACCATACTACCATACTAGTGTAAATAGTATATATGATTGTTGAGCGGTAATTTTTTGCCGCAAACAGTTTTCTTTTTGCTTAAATTGCATAGACTAACAGCGGAGAGGTAGTTTGCGAGAGAACACCTCATCCTCAAGAGGCGCCGTTTGCCCCGCTGCGGGGCGGCGGCGCTACGGTTATTTCCGGCATAAAAAAATCGCCCCGAAGGGCGATTTTGATTTAACAGGGCTTTATCAGCCGGTTGGCGATGATGCGTCCGACATAGACGCCGCTGGCGCTGGCCTGGGAAAGGCCCCGAGTGATGCCGGCGCCGTCGCCGATGGCGAACATGTTGGGAATCTCAGTTTCCAGCTCACCGTTGAGCTTGAGGCGCGAACTGTAGAATTTAACCTCGACGCCATAAAGCAGGGTGTCATCGTTGGCCATGCCGGGAGCAATCTTATCCAGCGCATAAATCATCTCAATTATATTGTCCAAATGGCGTTTCGGCAATACCAGGCTGAGATCGCCGGGCGTTGCTTTCAGCGTGGGAGTGGTAAAGCTTTGCGCTAAGCGGTGCTCGTTAGTGCGGCGTCCCTTGATGAGGTCGCCGAAGCGCTGTACGAGCACGCCGCCGCCCAGCATATTGGAGAACGAGGCTATGCGTTTGCCGTATTGATGGGGTTCGGTGAACGGCTCGGTAAACCGGTTGCTGACAAGCAGCGCAAAATTGGTATTTTTGCTATGCTTGGCTTCGTCGCGGTAGCTGTGGCCGTTGACGGTTATAATGCCGTCCGTGTTTTCCGCAACGACATAGCCTTTGGGATTCATGCAGAAAGTGCGCACCAGGTCGCCGTACTGCTTGGTCCGGTAAACCAGCTTGGCTTCATATACCTCGTCGGTAATATGCTGGAATATATCGGCCGGAATTTCTACGCGGATGCCGACGTCCACCTGATTGTTGTGGAGTGACAAGCCGAGCTGACGGCACTGCTTGGAAAACCATTCCGAGCCGGCGCGGCCGGGAGCGGCAATCAGGTAATTGCAGGCAACCGGTTCCTGGCTGCCGGCGATATCAAGCTCAAAACCTGCGCCGCTGCGGCGGATTGTTGTGACGTGCGCGTTAAACTGCATGGTAATCCGGGTTTTAAGAATATCAAAGATGTTTTTTAGAATTTTAAGGTTGTTCTCGGTGCCGAGATGGCGGACTTTGGCGTCCAGGAGATGCAGGTCATGCTTGAGCGCCATGCGGCGCAGATCACTGTTTTGCGTCGAAAAATACTCGGTCGGAGCGCCGAACTTGAGGTTGATGGCATCCACATGCTCAATCAGATCAAGCACTTCTTTATCGGGGAGGTATTCGTTCAGCCATCCGCCGAACTGGGTGGTAAAGTTATATTTGCCGTCCGAAAAAGCGCCTGCTCCGCCAAAACCGCGCATAATGCCGCAGGATTGGCAGTGAATGCAGTTGGCTACTTTGTTTTCCGCAATAGGGCAGCGGCGGGAATATATGTCGTTTCCTTCTTCAATTAGGAGGACTTTGGCTGCGGGATGATGGTGAATCAGCTCATAAGCGGCAAATATTGCCGAAGGGCCGCCGCCGATAATACCGACATCAAATTTGCTCATATTGTTCACCTCATTTAGAACATTCTTACACGGGCCACCGAAGATTATACTGCATCAGCCATCTTTTGTACAGCTTTTTCGTAAAAAAGCCGGGATTTTTCCTACTGCCATTATATTGGCAATGCATGTTGATTAAGCTATAATATATCTATTGGGCAAGGGCGGGGATACTATGGAAAAAGTCGTTGTGACGGTAGTCGGCGCACAAAAAGACGCCAGCGGTGAGGAAAACCGCATCGAGCTGGTGACTGCCGGGAGACATTACACAAAGAACGGTGTTAATTATATTACATATGAAGAAACCGAGTTGTCCGGAATGGAAGGAACGACGACGCTGCTTAAGATCTACCCCAGTCACGTTGTCGTGGTGCGTATGGGCAGCATTGAGCATAAGCAGGAGTTCCGGCTGGGCGAAAAAACCTACAGCACCTATGTTACGCCGGTGGGCAGCATGAAAATGGCCATGCACACCCATAAATTGAACTTATCCGCGCAAGGCATAAACAGGGTGATTCAAATCGGCTACGAACTGGAAATAGACGGACAATGGCTAAGTTCCAACGAGTTGTCCGTCACGATACGGGAGGAACAAAAACATGGATATTAAAACGCTTTTAACGAGCGCCATTCGTGAGGCCGCGGACAAGGCAATGGCGGCCGGCGAGTTTCGTGTGGACAATCTGCCGGCGGTTAATTTAGAAGTACCGCCCCAGAAGGAATTCGGGGATTACGCCACCAACTTTGCCATGCAGGCGGCAAAAGCGGCGCGAACCAATCCCCGCAATGTCGCCCAGGCGATTGTCAGCCGCCTGCAAGCTCCGTGGCTGGAGAGAGCTGAGATCGCCGGGCCGGGGTTTATTAATTTTCACCTGAAGCCGGACTGGCTTTATGCCATGCTTGCCGGCATCCTGCGGCAGGGCGATTCTTACGGCCGAACCAACAGCGGCGGCGGCCGGCGGGTGCAGATCGAGTTTGTCAGCGCCAATCCTACCGGGCCGCTGCATGTGGGACACGGACGCGGCGCAGCGGTGGGCAGCGCCCTCGCCAATCTTATGGATATGGCCGGGTATCAGGTGCAAAAAGAGTTTTATATCAATGATGCGGGCAATCAAATCGATAACTTGGCGGCATCCGTCAATGCCCGGTATTTGGAGCTTCTCGGGCAAAACGTCGACTTTCCGGAAGACGGGTATCACGGGCGGGATATCATTGAAACCGCGCAGCGCATAATCGACCGCGACGGCGAAAAATACCTTCACTGCCCGGCGGAAGAACGCCTGGCTGTCTTTAAGGAACTGGCGCTTCAGGAGAAGCTTGCCGCCTTGCGGGAAGATCTGGCGGCATTTAACGTAACCTTTGACAACTGGTTCAGTGAGCGCACACTGCACGAGCAGGGCCTGATCGCCGCTGCCTGCGATGTCATTCGCCGGCAGGGGTTCCTCTACGAGAAAGACGGCGCGCTGTGGCTGAAATCCACCGCCTTCGGCGACGATAAAGACCGGGTGGTAATCCGGGAAAACGGCGTACCGACTTATCTGGCCGCCGATATTGCCTATCACCGGGACAAACTGGAGCGCGGCTTTGAAACGCTCATCAATATTTGGGGCGCCGACCATCACGGCTATATCAGCCGGGTCAAAGCCAGCATAGCCGCCATGGGCTATTCGCCTGATCGCCTGGAAGTGTTGATCCTGCAAATGGTCAACCTCTATCAGGGCGGCGAACTGGTGAAAATGTCCAAACGCACGGGGCAGCTTGTTACTCTGTCCGAGCTGATTGAAGAAGTCGGCTGTGATGCCGCCCGGTTTTTCTTCATCATGCGATCTATCGACAGCCAGCTAGACTTTGATATGGATCTTGCCAAATCTAGCTCTAATGAAAACCCGGTGTATTATATCCAGTATGCGCATGCTCGCATTTCCAGCATATTCCGGCAGGCGGAGGAGGCCGGCATTACATTTGCCGGTGCGGACGCCCGGCTCAACTTGGCGCTGCTCAACAGTCCGCCGGAAATTGATCTTATCAAAAAACTCGGCGAATTTCCCGATGAGATCAGCGCGGCTGCGCGCGAGCGGGCACCGCACCGCATTGCCCGGTATGCGCATGAATTGGCCGGACTGTTTCACGGCTTTTATAATCAATGCCGCATCATCGGTGTAGAGTCTGAACTGCAGCAGGCGCGGCTGGCCCTGGTAACCGCCGTGCGGACTGTGATCCGCCAGGCTCTTGGCGTGCTGGGCGTGGCTGCGCCGGAAAAAATGTAAAAAGATAGAGGAATTTATCGCTTCGTGCTGAATAATACCTTGAATGTCAGTACGGAGGGATGCAAATGCTAAACAAACCCCATCAGCAGTCGGAAACCGATTTGGCATATAAAATACTGCAAGAGACCGGGCGGCCAATATATTTTCGCGATCTGATCAATCAGGTGCTGGAAGCGAAAGGCGGGCCCGTTCATTCCCCCGCGCATGTCATAGCCGAGATCCACACGCTGATTAATATGGACAGCCGGTTTAATCATATGGGCAAGGGCATGTGGGGATTGACTGAATGGGTTCCGCAGCGCGGTGCCCGTTACCTTGAGGAAGCAATGATTGCCGCGAACGATGCCAAGCTCAGACGCGAAAAATTACTGGAAGAAATCCAGCAGGACTTCGTGGCCGCCACGGTAGAGCCGGAAGAAGCGGAAGATCATTCCTGACAGGAGTGCTCTCATCATAACAGGGCAGCATTTTGGGGGAAACTAGTGCGGGGAGCACACGTTTTTAGGAGGACATAGTATGACGAAATATATCTTTGTAACCGGCGGCGTGGTGTCTTCACTTGGGAAAGGCATTACCGCTGCCTCTTTGGGGCGCCTGCTGAAAAGCCGCGGCCTGAAGGTCACAATCCAGAAGTTTGATCCCTATATAAATATTGATCCCGGCACGATGAGTCCCTACCAGCATGGCGAGGTATTCGTCACCGAGGACGGAGGCGAAACCGACCTTGATTTAGGTCATTATGAACGGTTTGTCGATATCAATTTAAGCAAAAGCTCCAACGTAACCGCCGGCAAGATTTACTGGTCGGTCATCAACAAGGAGCGCAAAGGCGATTATCTGGGCAGCACCGTACAGGTCATCCCGCATATTACCAACGAAATCAAAGAGCGCGTATACCGTGTCGGCAAGGAAGATAACGCCGATATTGTCATTACGGAAATCGGCGGTACGGTTGGGGACATCGAAAGCCTTCCGTTTCTTGAAGCCATTCGTCAGGTAAAAAAGGAAGTCGGCCGCGATGATGTGCTCTATATTCATGTTACGCTTGTGCCCTATATTTCGGCGGCGGGCGAACTTAAGACCAAACCGACGCAGCACAGTGTCAAGGAACTGAGAAGTATCGGCATTCAGCCTGACATCGTGGTCTGCCGGACCGAGCATGAGATCTCCCGGGATATGCGGGAGAAGCTGGCGTTATTTTGCGACGTCGATGTTGACGCCGTCATTCAGAATAAAAACGCGGCAAGCATTTATCAGGTGCCGTTGATGCTGGCAGCAGAGGGGCTTGACCGTATTGTCCTGGAAAAGCTCAATCTGGAGCAGACGCCTGCGGACATGAGCGAGTGGCGGCAGATGGTGGACAAGATCATTTCGCCCTCCCAATGTGTGCGGATCGCCATAGTGGGTAAGTATGTCGCGCTGCAGGACGCCTACATGAGCGTTTCCGAGGCGGTTCGCCATGCCGGCATTGCCAACGATGCGGCAATCCATTTCAAGTGGGTAAACGCCGAGGAAATCGAAGCCGTAAATACCGATCTAACCTCGGTTTTTGCCGATATGGACGGCATACTTGTGCCCGGCGGCTTCGGCGACCGTGGCGTAGAAGGAAAGATCAAAGCTATTCGCTATGCCCGGGAAAACAAAATCCCATTTTTGGGCCTGTGTCTGGGCATGCAGTGCGCCGTTATCGAATTTGCCCGCAATGTATGCGGCTTAAAGGAAGCTCACAGCTCGGAGTTCGATCCCGCAACGCCCTATCCGGTTATCGATCTCATGCCGGAGCAAGTGGCCGTGGTCGAAAAGGGCGGTACCATGCGGCTGGGAGTTTACCCCTGCAAAGTCATGGAAAATACCTTGACTTACCAGGCCTATCAGGATGAAATTATTTATGAGCGGCATCGTCACCGCTTTGAATTCAATAACGCCTTCCGGGAAAAGTTAACCACTGCAGGCTTGGTGATCGGCGGCACGCTGCCGAACGGGCGGCTGGTGGAGATTATTGAGGTAAAAGACCATCCCTGGTTTGTGGGAACGCAGTTTCATCCCGAATTCAAATCGCGGCCTACCAACCCTCATCCGCTTTTCCGCGATTTTGTCAAGGCGGCGCTGGCGTACAAGTCTGCACACTAGCTATGTTTGGAAACTGTTGGACAAACCAACAGTTTTCTTTACATAAGCCAAGTTTCCTCGGGGAAAGGGGACGTATATGTATAAAAAATCGGTCATACTGGTTTTAACTGTTTTAATCGCGGCTTCGCTTGCGGCTATCGCCTTCCTGGCGCCGCGCCTCAAGCCCGACAAGCATGCCGGGCCGGGCAAGGTCGCCGTGATTTATGTCGAAGGGCTGATTATCGGCGGACGGGGCCAGACTACGCTCTTAAGCGAATCCGGCGGCACGGACAGCCTGATCCGGCAGATTCATGAAGCCCGCGACGACAGTTCGGTAAAGGCGGTAGTGCTGCGCATCAACAGTCCGGGGGGCAGCGTACCGGCGACGCAGGAAGTGGGCGAAGAACTGGTTAAACTGAAGAATACGGGCAAGGTTGTGGTCGCATCGATGGGCGACATCGCCGCCTCCGGCGGTTACTGGCTGGCTGCCCTGTGCGACAAAATTTACGCCAATCACGGCACACTTACCGGCAGCATCGGCGTCTATATGCCCTATTCCAACTGGGAAGAGCTCTATAAAAAAATCGGCGTTCGTCAGGAAAAAATCAAGAGCGGTGCGCACAAAGACATTCTAAGCCCGGAACGGGCCATGACCGCTGAGGAGCGGGCCATTATCCAGGCAATGGTCGATGACATGTACAACCAATTTATCGCCGTTGTTGCCCAAGGGCGCAAGATGGACCCCCTTAAAGTTCGCCAACTGGCCGACGGACGCATTTATACCGGCAATCAGGCGCAGCAGGTTGGCCTGGTGGACAGCCTCGGCAATATGTACGACGCTATTGAAGAGGCCGCAAAACTTGCCGGTATTCCCGGAAAACCGGAAGTCAAGGAGTATGGCAGGCTTTCGCCATGGTCAATGTTGTTCGGCCCTGGCGATTTGCTGCAGCTGTCGCTGCAAAAATTATTGCCGCCCGGGCAGCATGGCGAATTGCCCCTTACCGCGCCGCTGGCAATGCCTGAGAAGTGGTAGGAGGTGCAGTGTGGGTAATTTTCTGGAAACACTCTACGATGTGCTGTTTAGTCCCCGCACGGCGATGAAAGCAATCGCCGTGGACAGGAAGCTGGCACAGGCATTTGCCGCTTTTTTCCTGAGCGTAACAATCCCGTTATGGGCGATGTACTTCGGACTTAAGGCCGCAGGATTGCAGGCCGCAGCGTATGTGATTGCCATGCTGCAATTTGCCGGCAGTATCTGCGCTTGGTTTGCCGGCGCCGCAATCTTTGGCCTCACCGCCGAATTATTCGGCGGCCGTGGAAGCGCGGCCGGCTTGTTCGCGGCAATGGGTTTCGCCCACCTGCCGCGCATCTTTGCCATTCCGCTGCTGTTGGCCGCGGCGCTCGTTCCGGCCGGCGTTAGGCCGCTAATTATGGCGGGAACCGCAATTATCATAATGGGTTGGACAATCTATCTCGATATTCTTGCCATCAAAGGCGCTTATGGCGTATCAGGGGCCAAAGCGCTACTCGTCGTGCTTTTTCCCATAGCGGCGCTTGTTGTGCTCGGAATTATTGTAGCTGTTTTTATCGGCGCGACTGTTATCAGCGCGCTGCCGCTGCGCATTTTCTAAAACGGCATGGCGCATTATTATACATAGGGAGAAGCGGTATGCGGAGAAAGATAATTCTGCTAAGTATGACAATAGTTCTCCTGCTGCTGGCCGGATGCGATGGCGCAAAGCGCGATCTTGCCGGTCTGACTGCAGTCGCCGGCGAGGCAAATGCCCGCTGGGGGCTGCCAAACAGTGTCCGCGTTGAAGGTCAGGGCAACATCGTGCGCATTGTCACCGGACCCGGGCTGGGTGCCCCGGAGGCTTTGGAAATGGCAGCAGGCGGAATGGGTAAAACTGTCTATACCAAAGAAATTCCTGCCGGACCGGATGCGGCGGCGGCTTACCGCCTGCAGTTCTTGTCCACCCGGGGAACCGGCCGCGTAGTTGTCAGCGTGCTCGATGAGCAGGGGACGGCAATCGGCGCTGTTGGCTGGGTATTTACCGGACACCTGCCGTTGTCCGAACCGGCGGCACAATGGATTGATGTCCGTTATCAGGCAAATTATGCCGGGGATTGGGTCTCCCAGAAACTAAACTTGCAAGATGTGGTCGCCCGGCATCTCCCGGCTGCCCTAGGCAAGGCGCATCGCTACCGCTTGGCGGTAGAAGCGGGGGAAGGACAGCACGCGCTTATTACCGAGATGACCCTGTTCCATGATTTAACCCGACTGGTTAAGCTGACGCCGGTCACAGACCGGTTTGCCGTTCAAGTCGGGGACGTGCTTACTGTGCGGGCTTTGCTGGAGAACCAGAGCAACCGGGTGATTCCAAATATCAGGGTGGAAGCCGTTGAACCGTATGGCTCAGGCATTACCTGCGCCGAAAACAGATTTAAAGATATTGCCGCTCTCCGGCCGGGCGAAAAACGCCCAGTGGAATGGAAGGTTCGGGCGCATCGCCCTGATGCGGTAAATCGCGGCAAGCCGTGGAAACTGGTCTTTAAGGCTGACGGACGGGAGATGCAGGGCGATGTAACGGTGTCTGTCGCCGATAACCGGCCCGGACGCATTTTTTATGTAATGACTGACGACTTAGAACCCATTGATGCTGCCGGTTATCCCGTGGCCTGGGGCAATGCCAACGGCTGGCTCGAGCCGGAAGAGTACCGCGTTCAGATGGTGCAGAAGGCAGAGGTGCTGAACGGTATTGCCGAGAAATACGGCGCGAAGTGGACGCATTATATTGCCTGGCCGGCGGTGCGCGCTGCGGAATGGGCAGCAACGCGCTCCGGAAGCGGAAAATGGCCGGCGGTAGTTGAGGCTATAAAAAATTCCGTGCGGCGGCAGTCTGCCAGAGGGCACGAATACGCGCTGCATCTCCATTCTGACTATGACCCTTACCTGCCGGGCAATGTTTTGTCCTACAACGCCGAAGTGGACGGGATATGGGCCAATCATCTCAGGCACGGTTGGGCGCACTCTATTGCGGCTGAAGGAAGCTTTGACAACTTCGCCAGCCGTACCGGCTTTCTATTTTACTACCAGCGTATCCTTGACGACCTTTCCGCCGGCTCGCCGCTGGGACAGCTAATCACCGCGAGGGTAGGCTCTTTCGATTTTGGGCAGGGCAGCGAAAGTGAAGCAATCAGCACGCGCGCCTACCGCAAAGTCGGGCTGTGGGCATCAAGCGATGCGGACGGCAACTCGGGCGGCGTAACTTCCGCGCCTTACGGTCAGGAGATTTACCTGGCCAAACCGGACGACATCAATGCCCCGGCTGTTGATATCCGGCATACGGGCCTGGTAGAATTCAGGCCGACGCCCCGGGTCTTCCTCCAGTATGACAGCCAGAGCGCGGCAGTCATGAATAGAAAGGTAGATGAAGGCATTGCCTTTTTTACGGAAAATGGGAAGGTTAAACCCGGTGTACACGGTATTATCGGCTTTACACATACTATGTTTGTCATGGGGCAGGGCGGGTGGCAAAGTTATGAAAATGGACAATTCAGCGCCATCGACAGCCATCTTGGTTATCTTAAAGAGCGTTATGCCGAGCGGGGGCTAATCTCTTTTGGCGTCGCCAATGACCTGGTAAAAGCTTATCTTGACTATTATACTCCCTTGCCGCTGGCGGTGTACGGCGCGCGTAAATCGGCAACTCCCTTTGCGTCCGAATACGAAATCGTGCTTTTAGGGCGGGATATTCCGCTTGACGCCGACCGCCCCTGGCAGGTGACCGTAAAATACCCGCTCTATCTGCGGGACAGCGCCTACCGTATCAGCATTCTAAAGAATGGCGAGCCGGTTTTTTCCACCTTCGGCCTGCCAACTCCTTACAATGATATCGCGTTTGTTGTTGACGATAAAACTGCAGCTTACACCATGAAGATATATCATCAGCGGGGATTATTCAAGCTTATTGAGCTCTGGCGCGGCATAAAACATAGAATATTCTAAAAAAACCAAATGATTTCTAAATAATGGCAGGAATTTATTGGACCATGCGAAATATTGTTATGAAAGAGATTTGCTGGCGGATTTTTGGGGGTATGAGTGTGGCAAAAGAAGAGCTAACAGTTTTAGTTGTTGATGACCAGCCGGGAATCAGGCGTCTTCTCAGCGAGGTGCTGAAGGACAATGGTTTCTTGGTGGCGACCGCTGCCAATGGCTATGAGGGCATTAAGAAAGCGGAAGAAATCAATCCCGGCGCGATCTTGATCGACATGAAGATGCCGGGGATGGATGGCATTGAGGCATTGCGCGAACTGAAGCGGCTGGGCCAAAGCCATAAAGCTATTGTGATGACGGCATACGGCGAACTTGATCTGGTTAATGAGGCAAAGGAAATCGGCGCATATGCATATGTTACCAAACCATTTGATATCATGGCGCTGTGCAGCCTGGTAAACGAAATCGTGCTTGGTGGGCACAGACAAGAACAATTATTGATAGGCTGACGACAAGGCCTCAGGCGAAAGTCTGAGGCCTTGTCTTTTACCTAATGCCCGGTTCTGGCAGGATTTTTCGGCTAAGCAGCGAAAGTTTAGAAGCAAGGGGGGTTAGAAATGGTTATTGATACTGTTTCAACACTTGCTTTATTCTGTGCGCGCTGCGGCAAGACTGCGCTGCATGACATTTCTCATTTTACCTTGCGCCAAGCGGGAAAGCGGCTTGTTTGCGGCTGCGGCCAGCTGCAGGCCGTTGTCAGCGGTGCGTCTGATCGCCAGTATCTGCTCTCTGTCCCCTGTGTCGTCTGTGAAACTTCGCATGTTATCGCCATTATGGCTAAAATGCTGGGCAAGCCGGGTATACAAAAACTGTATTGCCCCCAGGAGACCGTCGAGCTCGGCTTTTTTGGCGGCAGGCAAGAGGTTGAACAGACAATTACTGCTCACCGTCGCGAAATCGACAGATTGCTGCGGGAAGTGGAAAACGAGGAGTTTGTCGACAATCCCCAGGTTATGTTTGAAATTATTAATATAGTGCATGATATCGCCGAAAAAGGCAGAATATATTGTCGCTGCGGTCATACGCTGATTAAGGCGGATATTTTGCCGGACGCGATCGAGGTTAGCTGCCTTTACTGCGGCGGCGCGCAGAGCATCCCGGCGCGAACCGAACGCGACTTGGAGTGGGCGCGCCTGGCGGATACGATTGAAATTCCGGGCGGCAGAAAAAAACGGCGCAAGCACTAAAATCCGGTTGTCCGGATAAGGAGGCCCTTATGAAGTTCTTTTTGGATACAGCCAATCTTGACGAAATTAAAGACGCTTTACAATTGGGAGTGGTCGCGGGTGTTACTACCAACCCATCGCTCATTGCCAAAGAAAAGCAGGATATTAAAGCGGTGATTAAAAAAATTGCCGCCCTTATGCCCGGCCCGGTAAGCGCCGAGGTCATCAGCACCACGCACGAAGGAATGTTGGCGGAAGCGCTGGAACTGGCGGCACTGGGAGATAATGTCGTAATCAAGGTTCCTGTAGGTGTTGAAGGATTAAAAACAGTTAAGGCGCTTGCCGCCAAGGGGATTAAAACCAATGTTACGTTAATTTTTTCGGCCAATCAGGCGCTGCTGGCCGCTAGGGCCGGTGCTGCCTATGTCAGCCCGTTTGTGGGCCGGCTGGATGACATAAGTCATGACGGTATCGGCCTGGTGAAAACAATTGCCGATATTTTTGCTATACATGATATCAATACTGAAATCATTGCCGCCAGCATCCGGCATCCGTTGCATGTCGCGCAGGCGGCGCTTGCCGGTGCACATATTGCTACAACTCCGTACAAGGTCTTGTTGTCGCTGCTGTCGCACCCGCTTACGGATGCAGGTATTCAGCGCTTCTTGGAAGATTGGCAAAAAGCCAATTCATAGTAACTTATCTGCTATGACACTGCAATGATATGAAGCTAAGGGAGTGGACGATATGGATCGTGAACTTGCGCTGGAATTTGTGAGGGTTACCGAGGCGGCGGCAATCGCCTGCGGACGCTGGATGGGCAAAGGGGATAAAATAGCGGCTGACCAGGCCGCGGTAGACGCTATGCGCGCCGCGTTCGACACCGTCAGTATTAACGGAACGATTGTCATCGGCGAAGGGGAAATGGATGAAGCGCCGATGCTCTATATCGGTGAGCAGGTGGGCGGCGGCGGCATCGCTGTGGATATCGCCGTAGACCCGCTGGAAGGAACTAACCTGGTAGCCAAAGGCTTGCCCGGTTCGATTGCGGTCATTGCCATTGCGCCCAAAGGCGGCCTGCTGCACGCACCGGATATGTATATGAATAAAATTGCCGTCGGCCCCAAGGCGGCAGGGAAAATCGACATTAATGCCCCTGTCAGGGAAAACCTCAAGGCCGTGGCGGCAGCGCTGGAAAGAAAGGTAGAAGACCTTACGGTGGTTATCCTCGACCGTCCCCGCCATGACAAGATTGTCAAGGAGGTGCGCGAAGCAGGCGCACGCATCAAGCTGATTACCGACGGGGACGTGTCGCCGGCGATCAATGCGGCGATTGAAGGTACGGGCGTACACATGCTGATTGGTATTGGCGGCGCGCCCGAAGGCGTTATCGCCGCTGCCGCGCTCAAATGTCTCGGCGGCGACATGCAGGGACAACTGTGGCCGGAAAACGATGCAGAAATCGAACGGGCCAGAGCGATGGGCATTGCCGACATCAATAAAGTGCTGACAATTGATGACTTGGTGCATGGCGAAGATGTTATGTTCGCCGCCACCGCCATCACTGACGGCGATTTGCTGCGCGGCGTAAGCTACTTTGGCGGTGGCGTCCGCACCCACTCGATTGTTATGCGCTACAAAACAGGCACGGTGCGTTTTATTGATGCCATTCATAAACTGGAGAAAAAGCCGCTGACGCTCAAGCGGTTATGAGACCGAACTCCCGGACTTGGTCCGGGAGTTCTTTTTTTGCCTGCCGCTGGCAAAGGTGGCAATAGTCCCTAATTATACCAATGATATGCATATTTTGCGCATTTTCGGCAAACGCTACTCCCAAATCGGCATAGACAGGTGGTAAGGATGAAAATAGCTGAAGGCCGGATTCGGCAGCGAGGGCTTTTGATTGCGCTTGCGTTCATTGCCGGAATCCTCCTCTGGGGCTTGGTCATAAGCAAAATGGAAAACCGGGCAATCCCCTTGAATCCGGCGCCGCTCATCGAGCATCCTTCCCAGCGCGCCCTGAAAGAGGACGTTCCCGGCGAAACTGTCCGCAAGCGCACAACACGCAAGCATACTGTTGCCGAAGGGGAAACACTGAGCGGTATTGCCGCACGGTATAATATCGATATCGATACGCTTTACGGCGCCAATCACCATTTGGATGAAAGAATTTATCCGGGCGATGAAATTATTATTTTGCCGGAAAAAGGCGTTTTGCATAAGGTGGCCGCAGGGGATACCCTGGAGTCGGTCAGTTTGGTTTACGGCGTGACGGCGGAGGCCATTGCCGCCGCCAACGGCAAAGCCGATGATTTCCTGGCAGTCGGCGAGATGCTGTTTATTCCCGGCGGTAAGCCGCACCGGCCTGCCGGAATGCCGTCACGGTCAGGTGCGGCAAGGTTTTACTGGCCGGCCAGGGGAGAAATGTCGTCAGGTTTCGGCTATCGGTGGGGGAAACTTCACGCCGGCATTGACCTGGCGGCTGAAACGGGCGAGCCGGTGAGCGCCGCCAGATCCGGCGTTGTCGCGTATGCAGGCTGGTGGGGCGGCTACGGATATACCGTCATCCTTGATCATGGGCAGCAGTATCTTTCGCTGTACGGGCATCTGGATGATTATACGGTATCGCCTGGCGAGTATGTGCGGGCCGGGGAGAGAATTGGCCATGTCGGCAATACGGGATATTCCACCGGACCTCATCTGCATTTTGAAATTCATTTCCAAGGCGTCCCGGTCAATCCGCTGAATTTACTGCCCTAGTATAGGTAACCATATTGGCGGAAATACTGATATAAGTATGGAGAATGGAGTGCCTTATGTAATTGCCGGCCTCATGGCATCATTAAGTTTTTTAGTCAACCGGGCGCTGCTAAGAAGACTGGGGCCCACGGTAGTTATCACTTTAGGGCCGGCGATGGAAGAGACCGCTAAAACCCTGCTTCCCTATTACCTGGGAGTGGATATCTTTGTGACGCATGCAGCATTTGGCCTGTTTGAGGCAACTTATGATTATGTTACCGGTGGAAAGCAGAAATGGGCCGCTGCTGCCGCCAGTGTCGCCGGACACGCGCTGTTTGGCTTTATCACAGTATCCGTTCTCAGGTTAAGCGGCAGCTTGCCGCTTGCTTTGGCAAGCGCCTGCGTGCTGCATATCGGCTGGAATGTGGCTGCTATCCTTATCTGCGCCAGAAAGGACAAGGTAACATGAAAATTCATTATCTTTGCGACTGCTGCGGCGACCCTATCGATATACTGGAAGTTGAGGAAATCGATGAAGCCAAGCTGGGTTTTGACTGTCTGACCGGTGAAGAGCGCCAGGAGATCATCCGGTTTGACGCTGGCGCCGACGCAATGTATGTGCATTCACTGTGCGATTTTTGTATCGAAGCCATGGGACTTGCCGATCCCGGCCATAATCCTGCGGGCAACAGCTTGTTGCATTAAGCTTAAGAAATCGAGGCAGGCTCAACCAGCCTGCCTCTTGTTATCCGGCTTATAATTCATCCGGCGAACACGTTTCAGTTCCCTCGACGCACTTAAAGGCGCACTGGCTGCAGGTTGCTTTGTCGACGACGGGATCGGCAAAAAGCTGCTTGCCTTCCAAATTCTTGCCATTCCAAAATCTGTAGACGCGGCTCATCTGATTTCACCTCCCAAGTTTGGCTTGGCTATAGTGTGCCCCAAAGCAAGAAAGACTTATCACTGAATCTGGCATAGCCGGCAGTATTACGGACATAATTTAAACAAAGCTCCTTGTGAGCTGCGTAGCCATGTGTTAAAATAAAGGCAATTTGTGGGGGAATAAACAAGGGCTTTGGTTCGGCTAAAGCCCTTTTTGGTGTGGAGTGAATCAAAATGCAGCAATTTTTTGATTTCCTGGCGGCTGACAGCGCTGTCAAAAGCGCCTTGAACGCTATCGGCGGCCCGCCTAGGCAGACTTTAATATATGGCGTGGCCGGAACGGTAAAATCAGTTATTGTCGCCGGCGGATACAGCCGCTCCCCCCGTCCGGCAGTGATTATCACCGGGGGAAGCGAAAGCTTGGAGCAATGGCGCAGCGAGCTTGCCAATCTGTTGCCTACAACCGAGATCATCGATTTGCCTGCGGCCGATCTCGTGACTTTCACTGCTGCCGCCAAAAGCGTGGAAATTTCAGCCAAGCGCATGAATGCTTTGGGCAAACTCGCCAATGGCGACAGCACGATTGTGCTGGCAACGGTTGAGGCCGTTTTACAGAAGGTTGTTCCCAAAGAAGAATTCGTGAGTGCCCGCATCTCGCTAACGGCCGGCCGAAGCATTGATCTTGCCGACCTGACAGGCAGTCTGGTCAGGCTTGGCTACGAGCGGGTGGATCAGGTCGATAGCATTGGACAATTCAGCATACGCGGCGGTATCATCGATGTTTTTCCCGCCAACCGGGAACTTCCCCTCCGGGCGGAATTATTCGGCGACGAGATTGATTCGCTGCGGGAATATGACCCTGTCAGCCAGCGATCGCTGACGGTTTTGCCCAATGTGGATATTTTGCCCTTCACCGAGCCGGAGCACAGCGGGGCAACGGCTTCCGTACTATCCTATCTGGTCGAAACGGGAACGGTGATATTCGATGAACCGGCCCGTTTGCGCGATGCAGCCGCCAAGCTTATCAAGGAAAACCCGGAAATTAAAAAACGGGTGTATTCTTGGCCGGAGCTGCTGGCAGCAGCCAAACAACGCAATATTGTCTATCTGTCGCTGATGATTCAGAAAGTGCCGCAGACCGAGCCTGACGCGATTATTAGTCTGACCGTCAAGAGCATTGCGCCTTTTCATCGGCAAATGGATCTCTTATACGATGAGCTGAAGGGTTGGCTTGACCGTAAGCTCCGGCCGGTCATTTTCCTGTCCAGCCGGGAAAGAGCCGTTGCGATGCAACAGAACCTGACCGAAGAAGGTTTCAGCGCTGTTTTTGCCGAAACCTTCGCGCCGCCAGTGCCCGGAACGGTCTTGGTTACCGTCGGCTCGCTCACGGGGGGCTTTGAACTGCCGCACGCCCATATGGCCGTCGTCACCGAGCGGGACATTTTCGGCCGCCAGAAGAAGAAGCTGCGGCAAAAAGTCGCCAAAGATCAGCAGATCCGCTACTTTCGCGACATCAGCGTCGGCGATTACGTCGTGCATGTCAACCATGGGATCGGCAAATACAGCGGCGTGGAAACGCTCGAAGTCGGCGGCGTGCACAAGGATTATCTCTTAATTCGCTACGCCGGCGAAGATAAAATATATGTTCCGACCGATCAGGTGGGGCTGCTGCAAAAGTATATCGGCGCGGAAGGAGAAGTGCCCAGGCTGCACCGCATGGGCGGCAGCGAGTGGGCCAAAGCCAAAAGCCGCGCTAAAGCAGCGGTTGCTGATCTGGCTCAGGACTTAATTAAACTGTACGCCGAGCGGCAAGTGGCCCGCGGGTTCGCTTTCAGTCCGGACACGCCGTGGCAGCGCGAATTTGAAGAGAGTTTTCCTTATGAGGAAACCCCCGACCAACTTATTGTCATCAGTGAGGTCAAGGCCGACATGGAAAGCCCTAAGCTGATGGATCGGCTGTTGTGCGGCGATGTCGGCTTTGGCAAAACCGAAGTGGCCATCCGCGCCGCGTTCAAAGCGGTCATGAGCGGCAAACAAGTAGCCGTGCTGGTGCCGACCACGGTGCTGGCGCAGCAACATTTTCAAACCTTTAGCGGGCGCTTTAACGGTTTTGGACCGGTGGTGGATGTCATCAGCCGCTTCCGTAGCCCGAAAGAGCAGCGGGCAACACTGGCAAAGGTAGCCAACGGGCAGGTCGACGTGCTGATTGGCACACACCGGATACTGAATGACGATGTGGAGTTCAAGGACCTGGGATTGCTGATCATTGACGAGGAACAGCGTTTTGGCGTTGCCCAGAAAGAAAAGATCAAGCGGTGGAAAACGAATATCGACGTACTCACGCTTACTGCCACGCCCATACCGCGGACGCTCCATATGTCGCTGGTCGGCGTGCGGGACATGAGCATCATTGAAACGCCGCCGGAAGACAGGTATCCTGTCCAGACCTATGTGGTTGAGTACCAGGAGGAAATCATACGTGAGGCCATTCGGCGGGAGCTCAGGCGCGGCGGGCAGATTTATTTCGTGTATAATCGTGTGCAATCCATCGAAAAAGTATATCTGCATCTTGCGGAAATGCTGCCTGACGCCAAAATCGGCATTGCTCACGGACAGATGCCCGAAGACAGGCTGGAGCAGGCGATGATGGATTTTTACGAAGGCCGGTTTGATGTGCTGGTGTGCACCAGTATTATCGAAAATGGCCTGGATGTTCCCAATGCCAATACCATTATCGTATATGATGCCGATTATTTCGGCCTGTCGCAGTTATACCAGATGCGGGGAAGGGTGGGGCGTTCGCATCGCATGGCGTTTGCCTACTTCACTTACCGGCGGGATAAAGTGCTGTCGGAAACGGCGGAGAAACGCCTGCAGGCAATTAAAGAGTTTGCCGAATTGGGGGCGGGTTTTAAGATCGCCATGCGCGACCTGGAGATTCGCGGCGCCGGCAATTTGCTTGGCGCACAGCAGAGCGGACATATTGTCAGCGTCGGTTTTGAAATGTACTGCCGCCTGCTGGAAGAAGCCGTGCAGGAGCTCAAAACCGGCGGCGAGGTCGTCCAGCCACCGCCCGAGCCGGTTCTGGAACTGGCTGTCGATGCCTATCTGCCTGGCGAATATATTTTTGACGCCATGCACAAAATTGAGATTTATCAGCGTATAGCAGCCATTCGCAAAGAAGAACATATAACTGACCTCCTCGATGAACTAATTGACCGGTTTGGTCAGCCGCCGGCGCCGGTTATGACCCTACTGGGCGTTGCGCGGCTAAAAAACTACACGCGGGAACTCGGGATCCGATCGTTAGTGGAAAAACAAGGCAAGGTAGAGATTGTCTTCAGTGACCGTCCAAATGTTGACGTAGACCGGCTGATGGCGCTGCGGGGACAATATCCGGGCCGTATTTCGCTTTTGCCCGGACCGCCGGAGACGATAATCATCAAGACGCACCGGCTCAGTATGCCGCTGCTTGACTGGCTGACTGCCATCCTGTCATCGCTGACTGCCCCCAAACAATTATGTTGACAGCGAGATGGAAAAATGAATAAAAATGGATGGCGGGATATATACTATCATTGAAGCGATTGTCAAAACTTGTAGAAAAGGGGGGATAATGGTGAAGGCGACTGGAATAGTCCGCAGGATTGATGATTTAGGCCGCGTAGTAATACCCAAAGAAATAAGGCGAACATTAAGGATTCGTGAAGGTGATCCATTAGAGATATATGTCGACCGCGAAGGCGAAGTCATACTCAAAAAGTATTCCCCTGTCGGTGAATTGGGTGATTTCGCCAAGGAATATGCTGAATCGCTGCATGAAGCCGTAGGTCATATAGTACTCATTTGCGACAGAGATAATGTTGTCGCAGTTGCCGGGAATCCAAAGAAAGAATTCATGAGCAAACCGCTTGGCCCAGCGGTTGAGAAAGTCATGGAAGACCGCAAGGTAACAGTCATTAATAACCCCGGTGAATTTAAACATTGCAAGGGTTGCGTAACGGACTGCGACGACGGTGAAACCTGCAAATTCACGGCTCAGGTAATAGCACCGATTATAGTGGAAGGCGACGCCATAGGCGCAGTAATTATTTGCTCCAAACAGCCAGGCGCCCAAATGGGTGAGATGGAAACCAAGCTGGCGGAAACAGCCGCTGGCTTCCTCGCCAAACAGATGGCTCAATAGTTTCACTGCGATAAATGTGAAGTAGCGGACCGGCGTTCGCTACTTTTTTGTTCTTGCCGGGTTTTGGCAGCCAGTGCAACTTTGGCAAAAATTACACTAAATTATTTTTCGCAGCGGCATATTCTGCTATAATATAAGGTACACTTTAGAGAGTCTGTTTTTAAGTCCACCTGCGGCGCGGGTGGGCCATTTTGAGCGGGCATCTTGTTGGAGGAAGGAAGGACTCGATTGAGCAAAGATACATTTATCAAGGGTGCGCTGATACTCACGGTCGCTGGCATTATTGTAAAAGTCATAGGCTCTGTCAACCGTATCCTGCTGTCGCGTCTTTTAGGCGGCGAAGGTGTCGGCCTGTATCAAATGGCTTATCCGATTTACACCTTGGCTCTCAGCATTTCTTCTGCCGGTATTCCGGTCGCCATTTCCATCATTGTTGCTGAAAAGATCGCGCTGGGCGATTTCCGGGGCGCTAACCGGGTATTTCGCATCTCCCTCGCGGTACTAGCCGTAACCGGGGTGCTGTTCACCTTTCTCTTGTACTTTGGCGCCGGATGGCTGATCGAAAACCGGTTTGTGCGTGATCCGCGCGCTTACTACGCTATCGCGGCGCTGGCTCCGGCCATCTTTTTCGTTACCGTGCTTTCCAGCTATCGGGGTTACTTCCAGGGCTTGCAGGAAATGACGCCGACCGCAGTTTCCCAGATTGTTGAGCAATTTTTCCGGGTTGTTACGATGATCGCTTTTGCCTACCTTCTGCTGCCGCAAGGCGTCGAATATGCTGCCGCCGGGGCCAGCTTTGGCGCCGGGCCGGGCGCAGCCGCCGGCCTGCTGGTTTTGCTCTACTACTATTGGCGGCGAAAACCTTCATTCCAGTATCAGATGGAACAGCAGAATGACATGATTCAGGAGTCGGGAGCCAGCATCATTGGCCGTATAATCAAACTGGCATTACCTGTTTCCCTGGCCAATATTATGCTGCCTGTTGTTTCCAACATTGACCTGCTGATTGTTCCGGCGCGGCTGGAAGTGGCAGGGTATACGGTGGAGCAGGCGACCGAGCTTTTCGGCTATCTTACCGGCATGGCCATACCGCTGATCAACCTAGCCACCATCCTTACTGCGTCATTGGCGGCCAGCCTGGTGCCGGCGGTATCCGAAGCTTTTGCCCTCAATAATCGTCAGCGCATTTATCAGCGTACCGCCACGGCGATGCGCATCGCCAATTTAATAACCATTCCCAGCTCGGTCGGCATGTGGCTGCTGGCGACGCCGATATCGCAAATGCTTTATGGAACGCCTAACGCGGGCACGTCCATCGCTATTATGTCCATAGGGGTTTTTCTGCTCGGTATCCATCAGGTTACGACCGGCGTTTTGCAAGGCTTAGGCCATACGGCCATTCCCGTCGTCAATATGGTTATTTCGGCAGCGGCTAAGACGATTTTGAGCTGGGTATTGACTGCTATCCCTACGCTGGGTATTATG
Source organism: Negativicutes bacterium (assembly GCA_026417995.1). Classification (GTDB taxonomy): domain Bacteria; phylum Bacillota; class Negativicutes; order Sporomusales; family JAOACF01; genus JAOACF01. The sequence goes on along the minus strand of JAOACF010000030.1, from coordinate 3,394 downwards.
GGGGCTGCTTGGGCAACTAACGCTGATTTCGGTTTAGCGGCACTCTTAAATATATATTTTGTCTATCGCTATGTAGGTTTTGGCCTTGACATTAAGGACACATTAAAAACAGTGTTCGCGGCAGCAGTGATGGGCGTGGTCGTGCTGCTGACTTATGATGCGGTTATGGCGAAGCTGCTAAATAATTCGCTGGCTACCCTCATCTCGATCACTGCCGGCGGCTTAGTATACGGTATAGTCCTCTTGTTTACCGGCGCTGTCGACGAGCGTGACATAGAGCGCGTTCCCCGCATCGGCGGACGTCTGGTAAAAATTTTGCAAGCTATTGGCTTAATGAGGCGATAATCCATGAATGAACTTATCATCGTCGGGCTGGGACCGGGAAGTCCCGGCCATTTAACGGCGGAAACTCTGGACATCCTGGCGCAGGCGAAAGAGCTCTTGCTGCGCACAGACAAGCACCCGACTGCTGAGTTTTTGCGGCAAAAAGGCATTCAGTTTACAAGCTATGATTATATGTACGAGCGGCATAACGCTTTTGCCGACGTGTATAGTTCCATTGCGGCCGACTGCCTGCGGCGGGCGGCTGCCGGCCCGGGAGTTGTTTTTGCTGTTCCCGGCAGCCCGCTGGTGGCCGAGAAAACGGTAGCCTTGCTTCGCGAGCAGGCGGCGGCAGCAGGAGTAGCCGTTCGCATAATCCCGGGAATGAGTTTTCTGGAGGTGCTTTACGCCCGGCTGGGCATCGACCCTGTTGACGGACTGATGGTGGTTGATGCCGCAGATATCCCTCAGTTGCCTGTTGATCTGGCTGCAGCCCTAGTGGTAACGCAGGTGTACAATCGGCAGGTGGCTTCAGATGCCAAATTGGCGCTGATGGAACTGTATCCGGATCATTATCCGGTCACGGTTGTTAAAAGCCTGGGCCTCCCCGGGGAAGAAGTGCGTCAGGTTCCCCTCTATGAAATGGATCGTGTGCCGGACATAGATCACTTGACCAGCATCTATCTGCCCGGCCGCAAATCGCGGCTTCAGACATTTGCCCTGACGCCGCTGGTGGATATTATGGCGCGCTTGAGGGCGCCGGAAGGCTGCCTGTGGGATATCGAGCAAACGCATGCCAGCCTCCGCCGATACATAGTGGAAGAAGTATATGAGGTGCTGGAAGCGATTGAATTGGCTGCGCCGGAGAAGTTGTGCGAAGAGCTGGGCGATCTCCTGCTGCAGATCGTTTTTCACGCGCGTATTGCCGAAGAAGCGGGCGAGTTCAGTATGCAGGACGTGATTGATACTGTCTGCGACAAAATGATCCGCCGCCACCCCCATGTTTTCGGCGATATCAGTGTGAGCGACGCCGCCGAAGTGGTGGTAAACTGGGACAAGATTAAAAATCGGGAAAAGGGCGGAGCGCCCGGCTCGGCGCTTGACGGCGTTCCCGGCGGACTGCCAAGCCTGATGCGGGCGTTTAAGCTTCAGGCAAAAGCGGCGAAAGTCGGTTTTGACTGGGATAATATTGAGCCTGTGTGGGCAAAAATAAGGGAAGAACTAGACGAGTTGCGACAGGCCATAGCTGACGGCGCACCGTCGAAAATAGAGGATGAATTGGGGGATGTGCTGTTTGCCGTTGTTAACCTGTCACGGTTTATCGATACCGAACCGGAAACGGCGCTCAACAGGACCAATAACAAGTTTGTGCGGCGTTTTCGCTACATCGAAGAAGCGGTAAGAAGGCAGGGGAAGACATGGAAGGAATATACACTAAGTGACCTTGACCGCCTTTGGGAAGATGCAAAGCGCCAAGAAACAAAAAAATTCGAGTAAAATATGGTAATTTTGTTGGTTAAAGAAGGAATAAATTTCTAGGCAGCGAATAATGCTAAACGTAACCAAGTTGACACAAGGGGGCAATATTGTGAATAAAACCGAACTTATTGCTAGCGTAGCCGAAAAAGCCGGCATGACCAAGAAGGATGCGGAAAAAGCCATCAATGCCTTATTCAGCAGTGTAGAAGAAGCGCTGGCAAAAGAGGACAAGGTTCAGATCATCGGCTTTGGCACTTTTGAGGTAAAAACCCGCGAAGCCAGAAAAGGCCGCAATCCGCAAACCGGCAAGGAAATCACCATCCCTGCATCCAAAACCCCGGTTTTCAAAGCCGGCAAAGGTTTGAAGGACGCTGTAAACAAATAATTCCGTTAGGCAGCATTAAAAACCAGGTTGTGAAACCTGGTTTTTTGTTCATGCTATAAATCGGAGGCGAGTGAAGGCAATGCATAAAGTGCTGTTAGTTGACGATGAGGCGAATATACGCGAACTGGTCAAATTTAATCTGGAAAAAGCCGGATTTGGCGTCATAGAAGCTATGGATGGCATCAATGCCGTGAAACTAGCGCGGAGTGAAAAGCCGGACCTTGTTGTCCTTGATCTCATGCTGCCCGGGATGGATGGTCTGGAAGTTTGCCGCACCCTTAAAGGCGAGAAGCAAACTTCCGGCATTCCGGTGATTATGCTGACTGCCAAGAACGAGGAGATTGATAAAGTTATCGGACTGGAACTGGGCGCCGACGATTATATGACTAAGCCCTTCAGCGCCCGGGAATTGGTGGCGCGGGTCAAGGCGGTGCTCAGACGCAGCCACAGGGAACAGCCGACGGCGAATGAACTGGCAGTTGGCAATCTCAGGCTTAACTTTAGCCGCTACGAGGCCTATCTGGGCAGCGAACGGCTGGAGCTTACGCCCAAAGAATATGAGCTGCTCAAATTGTTTATCACGAATACCGGCAAAGTTTATACCCGGGAGCAGCTCTTGGAAAAGGTGTGGGGCTATGAATATTTTGGCGATACCCGCACAGTGGATGTTCATGTCCGGCATTTACGGGCGAAGCTGGCGGCTGACCCGGAAGCGAGTGAGCTCATCGAGACAGTGCGCGGCTATGGCTACCGGTTCCGTGATGTCTAAACTTAACACAGAATTAACAAACCCCTGCGCCATTTTATGTTATATTGTGTGTATTAAAGCTTTTATCTGATCCCACGCTAAGCTAGGGGGAGCATCATGGACTATAAAATTCAAGTGAATAAATTAAAACTTTACTATAGTGACGTACTCGCACTAAAAAAGATATCAATTAACGTGCCGAAAAACAGCGTCCTAGCGTTAATTGGGCCGTCCGGCTGCGGTAAATCCACCTTTCTTAAAACGCTCAATCGCATGAATGACTTAATTGACTACGTGAAGGTGGAAGGGGAGATATTGCTTGACGGTGAGAATATCTACCATCCCAACATTGACGTAGTTATGCTGCGCAAGCGGGTCGGTATGGTGTTTCAGCGTCCCAACCCGTTTCCGATGTCAATTTATGATAACATAGCCTATGGTCCGCGCATCCACGGCACGAC